>SVQS01000102.1 GCA_015065205.1 Oscillospiraceae bacterium | reverse complement strand
CTCGTCGGCGATCAGCAAAATATCCTTTTCGCGTGCCAGCTCGGCAAGTCCTTTGACAAATTCGGCGGTCAGCGGATTGACACCGCCCTCGCCCTGCACGACCTCGAACATAATAGCCGCCAGTGGCATTTCGTTTGCAATTTTTTGCACGGCCTCGATATCATTTGCCGGCGCGTGAACAAAGCCCGGGGTCATGGGTGTAAAAAGCTGATGGAACGCATCCTGACCGGTGGCGGAAAGCGTTGTGATGGTGCGGCCGTGAAAGCTGTTACACAGGGTGAGGATGGTATAGGCGTTTTCTCCTTTTTTCTCGGTTCCGTACTTGCGTGCCGCCTTGATCGCGCACTCGTTGGCCTCTGCTCCGGAATTGGAGAAAAAGACCTTTTTCATACCCGTGCGCGTGCAAAGCATCTCTGCCAAGCGTGCGCAAGGGGAAGAATAATACAAATTGGATGTGTGTTGAAAGGTATTCAACTGCGCGGTTACGGCGGCGATCCATTCGTCGTCGCACACACCAAAGGTGTTCACGGCAATGCCCGTGCCCAAATCGATGTATTCCTTGCCTTCGCTATCCTTTACGATGGCACCCTTGCCCGAGACGATTTCTATGGGAAAGCGTGCATACGTAGGCGCGATATAAGCTCCATCGCGTTCAAAAGTGTTCATACATTACTCCGTTTCTTTGTCCTCTGCGCGCAAAAAGCAGGTGCCAATACCTTCGTTGGTCAGCATTTCAATCAGGATCGAGTGGCTGACGCGACCGTCGATGATAAACACGCGGTTGACTCCCCACTTGATGGCGTTTACACAGCACTCTACCTTGGGGATCATACCGCCGCTGATGATGCCTTCCTTGATCAATTCGGGAGCTTCTTCTACCGTGATCCACGGAATAAGCGTTGCGGGATCGTCTTTGTCGCGCAAAATGCCGCAAATATCGGTCATGGAAATAAGAGCCTCTGCGTGCAATTCTCCTGCGATCTTGGCGGCAGCCGTATCGGCGTTGATGTTGTAAATATTGCCTTCGTTGTCGCAACCGATGGTAGAAACCACGGGAATGTAGCCCTTTTCGATAACGTCGTGGATAGGCTGTACGTTCACGCCTGTGATCTTTCCAACGTATCCGAGGCGCTCGTCCTTGGTAGCTGCCTCGATCATGTGTCCGTCCACACCGGAAAGACCGATGGCGCGTCCGCCCATATTTTGAATGAGGTTGACAAGACTCTTGTTGATCTTGCCCGAGAGCACCATTTGTGCTACCTCAACCGTCTCCTTGTCTGTTACGCGCAGTCCGTCAACAAACTGCGTGGCTTTGCCGATCTTGGCAAGCATATCGGTAATTTCGGGGCCGCCGCCGTGCACGAGCACGACCTTGACGCCGATGAGAGAGAGCAGAATGATATCTCGCATAACCGAGTTTTTCAGCTTTTCGTCGATCATAGCGTTGCCGCCGTATTTAACAACAACCACCTTGCCGGTGTATTTTTGAATGTAAGGCAGTGCGTGCACCAAGATGCGAGCACGGTCTGCGTTGGAAATTTTCATAGCCATTTTCTGTTTTCTCCAAATCAAGTACGGTAATCACCGTTGATCTTTACGTATTCATAGGTCAGGTCACATCCCCACGCTGTGGCAGAGCCCTGACCGTCGGATAAGGTGATGCGAATTTCAATTTCATTTTCCAAAAGGATCTCTTTTGCTGTTTCCTCAGAAAATGCAACGCCTGCACCCTTTTGGCAGACCAAAATCTCGCCCTTGGGCGAAACAAAGGAAACGTCTACACCGTTTACGTCCACATCCGCGCCGCTGTAACCGATGGCACAAAGCACGCGTCCCCAGTTGGCATCGGCACCAAACATAGCAGCTTTTGTGAGAGAGGAGCAAACAACCGCTTTTGCAACGGTTTTGGCTGTTGCCTCATCCTTCGCTCCGCTCACGGAACATTCCAAAAGCTTGGTGGCTCCTTCGCCGTCAGCGGCAATGCGGCGGCAAAGCGCTACGGTAACCGTGTTGAGAGCCTTCATAAAGCTATCAAAGGCTTCTCCCTCGGCGTCGATGCAGTCGTTGCCTGCCATTCCGTTTGCCAAAACGGCGACCATATCATTGGTAGAGGTGTCCCCATCCACGCTGACCATATTAAAGGTGGTCTGCACATCGGTGGAGAGCGCTTTTTGCAGCATAGCGGGAGAGATGGCACAGTCGGTGGTAATGAACACCAGCATAGTTGCCATATTGGGGTGGATCATACCCGAGCCCTTGGCTATGCCGCCAAGAGAGCAGGTCTTGCCGCCTATCTCAAAGCTGACCGCCACTTCCTTTAAGCGCGTGTCGGTAGTCATAATTCCCTCGGCGGCTTCCACGCTTTTGTTGCCAAGCCCTGCTACGAGAGAGGGGATTCCTGCGGCGATGGGTGCGATATCCAAGGGGAGACCGATAACGCCCGTAGATGCTACGATAACGTCCTTGGCATCTATTTTCAATTCCTTTGCCAAAAGCTCGCCCATCTGTTCGGCAATTTCAATGCCGTTTGCGTTGCAGGTGTTTGCGTTTCCGCTGTTGCAGATGACGGCTTGTGCGATGCCGTTCATCAAGTGACGCTTGGTAACTGCCAAGGGAGCACCCTTAACAAGATTGGTGGTGTAAACGGCAGCTGCGGAAGCAGGCACCTCGCTGTAAATAAGAGCCAGATCGCGCTTGCTCTTGTTTTTGCGGATGCCACAATGAATGCCGTTTGCCGCAAAGCCCTTTGCGGCACATACGCCGCCTGATATCAGTTTCATTTGGTTAAAAATCCTTTCAAAATACAATTGTTTTCGGAGAGAGAGAAAGAGATTTCTTAGCAGAAGCATCTTTCTCCTTCCCCGATCAAAAATCACGGCATCCGCCCGCAAATGCGAGCGGAGTGCCAAAAATATCATAATTCCAAACCGAGGTATGGTTCACAGCCGAGCACAAGGTTGAGACACTCAATAGCCGCGCCCGATGCACCTTTGCCGAGGTTGTCATATCTTGCAACCAAGAGGATGCGCTCGCTGTTTCCGTGAACGGACACTTGCATACTGTCTTTGCCGGAAAGCGCCGCGGCACAAAGAAATCCCGCTTCGTCGACATTCTCGGCGTAGGATAGTAGCGGCGTGTTGTACTGCTTGGCATAAACAGTCTTGATATCCTCGACCGTTTTGCCGGCGCACAGCTGACTCGCAAACAGAGGAACAGAAACCTCCATTCCGCTGTAAAAATCGGCTACGATGGGCAAAAAGAGCGGTGCGCTTGTCAGCCCCGTGATTGCCTGCATCTCACGCAAATGCTTATGCTGTTGAGAAAGTGCATACTGACGCGGTGCACCTAAAAGCACATCGCGATCGGCACTCTCGTAGTCGGCAATCATTTTTTTACCGCCACCGCTGTAACCCGTAAGGGATGTGCAAGAGAGTGAGGCGTCTGCCGGCAAAATTCCGGCTTTGATAAGAGGATGGATCAAAGCGATAAATCCGCTTGCGTGACATCCCGGAACGGCGATGCGTTTGGCGTGTTTGATGGCAGCTTCGTGCTCTGCAGAGAGCTCGGGGAAGCCATAGCACCAGCCTGCTTGCGTGCGGTGTGCGGTAGAGGTATCCAACACCACAACGTTCGGGTTTTCAATCATTGCAACCGCTTCTCTTGCTGCGTCGTCCGGCAGACAGAGAAAAACCGCATCGGCACTGTTGAGCATCTCACGGCGAGCCGCGGGATCCTTGCGCTTTTCCTCGGCAAGCGTCAAAAGCGTGACGTCGGCACGTGCTTGCAATCTCTCTCGGATCCGCAGACCGGTTGTGCCGGCACTGCCGTCAATAAAAATCTTTTTCATTTTTCAAAAACTCCTGTACAGAGCAAATCTGTTCCTTAATGGATTGCGGCCCCGTGCTGCCTGCGGAGATGCGCTTAGCGATGCAGGTCTCGAGCGAAATTGCCTCATAGACGTCTGCCTCGAACAATTCGCTTTCCGCTTTGAATTCATCAAGCGTGAGTGTTTCCAAGGTCTTGCCCGAAGCGATGCACTTGGTAACAAGCGCGCCCACCAATTTGTAGGCGGTGCGGAAGGGCATACCTTTTTTGGTTAAGTAGTCTGCCAAGTCGGTGGCATTGAGGAACCCTTTTTGTGCCGCCGCATACATGTTCTCGCGAATGGGGCGCATGGTGCGGATCATCGGTGCGAAGATGCCAAGACACGCTTTAACGGTGTCAACGGCATCAAATACGCTTTCCTTGTCCTCTTGCATATCCTTGTTGTAAGCAAGGGGCAGACCCTTGAGCATCGTCAAAAGAGCCATCAGATCACCATAAACGCGACCGGTCTTGCCGCGCACGAGCTCTGCCATATCCGAGTTCTTCTTTTGTGGCATGATCGAGGAACCTGTTGTGTAGGCGTCGTCCAATTCCACAAAGCGGAATTCCCAGCTCGACCAAAGAATGATCTCCTCGGAAAAGCGTGACAGGTGCATCATAATGAGGGAAATTGCCGAGAGAAGCTCTACACAAAAGTCTCTGTCAGAGACACCGTCAAGGCTGTTTTCGGCAATGCCGTCAAAGCCAAGCTGACGGGCAACCGCATAGCGATCGATGGGGTAGGTGGTTCCTGCAAGAGCGCAAGAGCCGAGAGGGGAATAGTTCATTCTTTTTGTCACGTCCTCGAGTCTGCCAAAGTCGCGGCGGAGCATCATAGCGTAAGCCAAGAGGTGTTGCGCCATAGTGATGGGCTGTGCGCGTTGCAGATGCGTATATCCCGGCATAATGGCATCCTGTGTGGACTCTGCTTGCTCGCAGATGGCAGAGATGAGGTCAAGAACAAGCTTTTTGATCTCCTTGATCTCATCGCGCAGATACAAACGGATATCAAGAGCCACCTGATCGTTGCGACTGCGAGAGGTATGCAGTTTTTTGCCAACCTCGCCAATACGAGAGGTCAATTCGGCTTCCACGAACATGTGAATGTCCTCGGCCTCGGGGTCGATAGCGAGCTTGCCGCGCTCAATGTCATCGAGAATGGTCTGCAAGCCGTCGATGATTGCCACGCTTTCGTCCTTTGAGATGATGCCGCAAGCCGCCAACATCGTGGCGTGCTCCATAGAGCCCGTAATATCCTGACGGTACATACGTCCGTCAACTTGTATGGAAGAATTGAAGTCGTCTGCCTCTTTGGAGAGCGCGCCCGCGGTTCTTCCCGCCCACATTTTTGCCATGTTACTTGTTTCCTTTGATTGATTCTATGATTTTTTGATTACTTATTCTTGTTCTTTGCCGCAACGGCTGCCTGCACCGAGATGGGAAGGCCCCACAGGTTGACAAAGCCCTTGCTGTCCTTTTGGTCGTAGACGTTGTCCTCGCCAAAGGTTGCGATCTCCTCGGAGTAGAGCGACCAATCGCTCCACGCACCCGCTTTGATCATATTGCCCTTATATAGCTTGATGCGAACCTTACCGGTGACGTGCTCCTGCGTTTTGGAAACAAACGCGGAGAGAGCCTCGCGCAGAGGCGTGTACCACTGACCGTTGTAGAGAAGCTCACCAAAGGTGATGGAAAGCTCTTGCTTTTTGTGCATTGTCATCTTATCGAGACAAAGGGTTTCGAGATAGTTATGAGCAAAATAGAGGATCGCTCCGCCGGGGGTTTCGTAAACGCCGCGGCACTTCATACCAACAAGACGGTTCTCCACGATGTCGAGAAGTCCAATGCCGTTGGCACCGCCAAGCTCGTTGAGCTTCAGGATAATTTCCTTTGCGCTCATCTTTTCCCCGTCAAGTGCTACGGGCTTGCCTGCTTCAAAATCGAGGGTGAGATAGGTAGGGGTGTCGGGTGCCTGCATAGGGGATACACTCATTTCGAGGAATCCGGGCTTATCGTAAAGAGGTTCGTTGCCTGCATCCTCAAGGTCAAGGCCCTCGTGAGAGAGGTGCCACATATTCTTATCCTTGGAGTAGTTGGTCTCACGGTTGATCTTAAGAGGCACATTGTGCGCTTCTGCATACTCGATTTCTTCCTCGCGGGATTTAATATCCCACTCACGCCAAGGAGCGATGATCTTCATACCGGGAGCGAACGCCTTAATGGCGAGCTCAAAACGAACTTGGTCGTTGCCCTTACCGGTGCAGCCGTGGCAAATGGCATCGGCACCCTCGGCAATCGCGATCTCTGCCAAACGCTTACCAATAATGGGGCGAGCAAGAGCGGTACCCATCAAATATTCCTCGTATTTTGCACCCGCCTGAACCGAGGGAATGATCATTTCTTCCACAAATTCATCGGTCAAGTCCTCAATATAGAGCTTGGATGCGCCGGTTTTGATGGCTTTTTCTTCAAGTCCGTCGAGTTCGTCGGCTTGACCGACGTTGCCGGAAACGGCGATAATTTCGGGGTTGTTATAGTTTTCTTTGAGCCACGGAATGATGATGGAAGTATCCAAACCGCCCGAATAGGCCAAAACGACTTTTTTAACAGATGTGTCTTTCATAACACGGTCCTCCTTGGTCACCTCAACGGGTGAATATTTCTTGTTTATATGTGCATAATTATACAACCTGCGTTTTAAAATGTCAAGAGTTTTTTCAAAAAAATTATTACATTCTCCGATTTATACAAGAATTGTTTAGATTTCACCTTGTTTTTGTCAAATTTTAGTGAATAAATATTCATTATTCTGCATAAACAAACAAAACGGGTGCTTATTGAATGCCGGTGTGACCAAATCCGCCCGCTCCGCGCTTGGTCTCATCAAGGGATGCAACCTCTAAAAAGGAAGCGGTAGCAACAGGCAGGAACATCATTTGTGCAATTCTGTCACCGCGGTGAACCTCAAAGGGCTCTTCTCCGTGATTGATGAGGCAAACGCCAATCT
>SVQS01000101.1 GCA_015065205.1 Oscillospiraceae bacterium | reverse complement strand
CGATCGAGCAGTAAAAGCAAATGAAGAGATAGTTGAACAGAGTACTCATACTATTCAGTGTCCAGCGTGGCACGCCGAGCTTGAAGTTAAACATATTGGCATCCGAAAACACCTTGAGGTGGTCTTGGTTGAATTTTGCTTCGATCTTTTCTATGAGGCTGGACTGACGGTAAATTCTTGTATCCATCCCGTTATAATTGCGGTATCCCTTTCCATATCGGTTTTCGTCAAGCAACATTTCCGAGGCTTTTTGCCATCTTTGGGACATCTGTTTATTAGCGTTTCGACTCCAAAAGAAGCGCAACAAAGAGAACAGAATCATTCCGCCAAGCAGAGCAAGCCCCTGCCAATAAAAGTCGGCCGCAACAATCTTCGCTATCATTTCCACCAAAAGGATCAAAGAAAGCGCGAGGTTGATAACGCAGGCCATCAAGCGCTCTACGTCCCCTCTCATACGGCGAATGCCATATCCGTTAACGCTTCCATTCTCAATGATCTTTCGTCTCAAAGTTCGGATGTCGGGGTCTTCTAACTTTTCGTAATCCAGAGACAGCGTTTTTTTGTTAAACGCCAATGCCTCGTTGTTATCTCGCTTTTCGCCTTGCATTGTCCGGGCGTGGACGATGATGGCACCGACAATACGGATAAACAAATTGCCGAACAGCGTGATTACAACAAGCGTGAGTACGGATCGCTTTCCTCTGCCCTCGTAGAGGGCTGTGACGATTTCCGCCGACATCCAAAGATTGAAGTAGGGGGAGATGGAATTAAAAACAGCATTCAAAAAGCAAACGGGAAAATAAGCCTTATTAAAGGAGTTGTAGAGTTTGAGGGCTCGCATAGTTACATTGTCTTTACGCATTGATCTCGCCCTCCTTATAGTATTTTGCTTGCACCCCGAACATATAGGCATACTGTCCGTTCTTCTCCATCAGTTCATCGTGCGTACCGCTTTCGGTAATCACGCCGCCCTCCAAAAGAACGATGCGGTCACAAAAGCGCGTGCTTGCAAAGCGGTGAGAAATATAGATTGAGGTCTTATCCTTTGTCAAATCTCTATATTTCAAATAAATTTTGTTTTCGGCGATCGGGTCGAGTGCGGCGGTAGGCTCATCCAAAATAAGCATATTGCCGTTTTTGTAAATGGCGCGCGCCAACACAAGCTTTTGCATCTCGCCGCCTGAAAAGTCAACGCCGTCATCATAGATGCCCTTCATCAGGTGGGTATCCATACCGTTTTTAAGACCCTCAACTTTTTCCCAAATGCCCGAGTCCTTCATTGCGGATATGGCATCCTCTCTTGCCGTGGGGCGTTCGAGGTCTGCACTTGCTACGAATTCAAACACGGTAAAAGGAATAGGGCGTATTTCTTGGAACACAGCAGAAACCATAGAATAGTATTCTTCGATGTTGTATTCATCAATATGCTTGCCGTTGATCAAAATTTCACCCTTGGCGGGGCGGTAAAATCCGCAGATCAGCTTGACAAGAGTAGTCTTACCCGCACCGTTGATGCCAACGAGAGCCAAGCTCTCGCCTGCTTGCAGGGTAAGGTTGATGCCCTTGAGCGTAAAATCCTCGGCGCCATCGTATTTATACCAAACGTCGCGCAATTCTATCTTAACAGCACCCGTGGGAAGCTCGCACCCCTTGCCGTGGTTGTATTTGTTGGGGTAATCGAAAAATTCGCGATAGTATGCGATCTTATCGCCTCTTTCTCTCAGTTTTACCACAGCCGCAACAATACCTTGCATAAAGCTTGCAATGGTACCGACAATGCCGAAATAAAATACAAAATCACCGGCGGTAAGTTCTCCTGCAAACAGCAACCCAATCAGCACGGCATAGGCAACGCTGTTTTGTATGAATGCCAACAAACCTGCAAGCATTTTTGCAAAAAGGGCGCGCTTGTAGCTTTTCTCGTGCCACATTCTAACGTAAGCGCGGTAGTCCGCCAGCATTTTGTTGAGCCAATCCTCAAGCCCGTATAATTTAATGTCCTTTGCAATCTGCAACTCTTGAGAAAGGCCCTCAAGGTATCTACACTTGCGAGAGGCCTTGCCCCAATTGTGTCGGTTCTTGTTGTAATATTTGCCCTGCCAACGAGTGGTAAAATAAGAAAGGACAGATGTAGCAATTACCACAACCAAAATAAGAGGATTGATAATAGCAAGCAGGGATGCGTAGGTAAAGATCCCCAATACCTGGCGCAATGCCATTGACAGATCTTCCCAAATGAACTCAATAGAGGCATTTCCCTCTCCGGCATCGCCCCAAGCGTGACCGCTGATCTCCTTAAACGCCTGCTTTTCGGTGTTTTCGTAATCCACCTCGTAGCTTTCAAAGTATACCATTTTGGATTGATAGATGTTGGTTGGATAATAGCGCAACTTATAGCAATATATGTGCATGAAATTGTTGAGAATATCAAGCACAAGTGTTGTCATAATAAATGCGACAACGATCCACGCAATCTTGGAAAATGGCTCTCCCATACCGATGCTATCGATCATATATTTAGAAAGATACGAAGAGATCAAGGGTGAGACGAGAGATATCGGTACGTTAGCAAAGATGAAAAAGACAAACCGCTTGTCAATTTTCCATAAGTTTTTAATCGCCCACGCAAGAGAGCTGACAGTTGAATACTTCCGCTCTTTTTTAGGGGCTTTCGTTTTTGAACTCATATTGACCTCCTATTTGTTTTGGATGTCTGCATTATATCATAATGAATTACAAAAAAGTGCAATCTGTTGTCAAATGCTCAAAATTTGATGCGAATTGCACTTTTTCTGTTTTTATTGCGGTAGAAGGACCTCTGTGGAGAATGCTCCGTCCTCACTTGCGCGCGTCAGATATCCGCCATACTTTTTCACAATCGTATCAACGCGAGCAAGACCGAATCCATGTCCCTCGCCTTTTGTTGTTTTGAAGCTTTGCTTCTTCTTTCCTTCTGCGGTATTGGTAACGGAAAGATAGAGGTAGTTGCCTTTCATCTCCATATAAATGCGGATAAGACGCTCCTCTTCGGGGAGAGATGAACAAGCCTCAATGGCATTGTCAAGCAGATTGCCAAGGACGATACAAAGGTCAAGCTCCGATACCGACAGAGACACGGGAATACGCGCCTCGGCTTTTACTTTTATATTCTTTGCGGTGGCAATAGAGAGCTTGCTGTTGAGAATTGCATCCGCCATGCGGTTGCCCGTTTTGATAACGGTCTCAACCTGCGTCAGGTCGTCGTCAAGCATATCGAGAAAGCGGTTGACTTCCTCATATTCTCCGTTTTGCATATGTACCTTCATGGTTTGAATGTGGTGTCTGTAATCGTGACGCCAACCGCGCATTTTGCGGTACATATTTTCTACCTCGGCGTAGTGCTTTTTGAGTATCTCTTCTTCTGCAACGGCGACTCTTTTTGCAATCAGTTTATCAAATAACATACATATCCTCACAAAAATTTAATCAAGGCGGCGTGCACCTCGTCGTACATTCCGCGGCTGATGGGAACGAGATCGCCGCTTACTATTGTAATGTCGGTGCGAGTGATCTTTTTTACGTATTTGAGATTGACGATATAAGAACGGTGAACCTTGATAAAGGTCTCGTCAAGCTGCTCGGCAAACTTTGCCAAGGAGATGCGCGAGCGATAAACACCGCTCACGGTATGTACCGCCACGTGAACGTTTTCCGACTCTACGTATTCAATATCCGCAAGGGAGACCTTCCTATCCCCTTCGGGAGATGTGAGAAGCACCGACCTTTGGCGATAGGTCAGGTTGCTCACCGCACGGTCGAGAACGGGCATCAGCTTTCTTTCGTCTGCGGGCTTGATGAGATAGTGCAAAGCCGACACGTCAAAGCCGTCGCTGAAATACTCATAGTATCCTGTGATAAAAACGATTTGCACAGTGGCGTTTTCCTTTCGCACCGCTTTTGCAAGCTCAACACCGCTCATTCCGGGCATTTCGATATCAAGAAGAAGGATGTCAAAATCCTTTTCCTCGCAATAATCAAAAAGCAAGGACTTTGCCGCAGAATAAGGCTTTATTTCAACCGCGTGACGATTCTTTTTCGCCCACGTTGTAACCACATCTGATAAATATTCAATTTGGTTCGCTTCATCATCGCAGATCGCAATTTTTAGTTTCATATTGTTACTTCCTTTAGCAAGCGTGTCGAAGTATAAATTTCTCGTTACGTTTATTATACCATAAGAAAACGGATTTGTCTATAGCGAGATGGTTGATATAAAAATAGAGCGCCTATATAAAACTCACTTGCATGGGCTTATGATGCATTTCCAATAAGAAAAATAGTTTGATTTAGCTTGGCGTAACTCATCAATAAAAACGAATCCAAACTTTTACGCATTTTGCGAAGGGTTCGGATTTTTTGTTATGATAATTTTGAACGAAAACGATTGAAATGCTCCCCCAAATGTGATATAATTGTCCTATTAAAAAGCACGAGGAGATAGTTTACTTTATGACAGATAATAAAGAAATGCTGGGAACAGCCCCCATAGGCAAGCTTTTATTCAAGCTCGCGCTGCCAACCGTGGTGGCACAGCTTGTCAATATGCTCTACAACATCGTCGACCGCATCTATATCGGACATATGCCTGAGGTGGGCGACCTTGCCCTGACAGGTGTTGGCGTGTGTATGCCTATTATTTTGATCGTTTCGGCATTTGCCGCACTCGTCAGCTCGGGCGGTGCACCGCGTGCATCGATCTTTATGGGCAAAAAGGATATGGAAAGTGCCGAGCGGACACTTGGCGGATGCTTTGGCCTTCAGATAATCGTTTCCCTAATTTTGACCGTTGTGTTGCTGATTTGGAACCGCGACCTGCTCTTAGCCTTTGGTGCAAGTGAGAACACCATTGAATATGCAACAGCATATATGAGTATTTATGCCATTGGTGCGATTTTTGTGCAGCTGACGCTTGGTATGAACGCCTTTGTTTCGGCGCAGGGATTTACCAAAATCTCTATGCTTTCGGTCATCATTGGTGCGGTCACAAATATCGCTCTTGACCCACTCTTTATTTACGGATTGAATATGGGTGTTAGGGGTGCGGCACTCGCAACCATCATTTCGCAAGCCCTTTCCTCTGTGTGGGTGATCTCCTTTTTGTGCAGTAAGAGAAGCATTTTGCGTCTGCGTGTCAAAAATTTGACCCCTTCCCCAAAGATCGTTTTGCCCTGCATTGCCTTGGGCTCGGCGACCTTTATTATGCAGGCAAGCGAGAGCGTGATATCTGTCTGCTTCAATTCCTCACTCTTGCATTACGGCGGCGACGTTGCCGTAGGTGCCATGGCGATTTTGACAAGCGTGATGCAGTTTGCTATGCTCCCGCCTCAAGGCATTGCACAGGGCGCACAGCCAATACTCAGCTATAACTACGGTGCGAAAAACGCAGACCGTGTGAAAAAAACCTACAAAACACTCCTGATTTCCTGCGTAATATACTCTGTAACGCTTTGGCTGGCAGTGATGCTCTTCCCGCACGTCTTCGTCTCCATCTTCACGCCAGATGCCGCACTCATCGATTTTGCCGCAAAGGCGCTCCGTATTTACTTTAGCGGCATGGTTTTGTTTGGTATTCAGATCGCGTGTCAAATGACCTTTGTATCCCTTGGAAATGCCCCTTCGTCGATTATCGTAGCAGTTATGCGAAAATTCGTTCTGCTTTTGCCCCTCATTTATATTATGCCGCACCTCGTAAGCGACGCAACCACGGGCGTATATATGGCAGAGCCCGTTGCCGACGTACTCGCCGTCACCTTTACAGCCATCCTATTTATTTTCCAATTTAGAAAAGCATTACGAAAAATTGAAGAAAAAGCAGAAAAATAAGCAAACGCCGAGAGTTCCTTTGAACTCTCGGCGTTTGCTTATTCAATATCCAGCTCCGGTGGGACGTCGATCTCTTCACCGACATACTTGCCGTTCTTTTTGCGCTGGCGGACACACTCGGAGAGGAGATACTCGATCTGCCCGTTTACCGAGCGAAAATCATCCTCTGCCCACGCGGCAATGGCGGCGTAGAGCTTTGGAGAAAGCCGCAGTGGGATCTGCTTTTTTTGCGAATCGTTCATACGGTGTCACCTTTTATCAATACAGGCTGCCCGAGTTAACCACGGGTTGTGCATCGCGGTTGCCGCAGAGAACGACTAAGAGATTGGAAACCATAGCGGCTTTTCTCTCGTCGTCAAGAACGACGGTGTTGTTTTGGGAGAGACGGTCAAGTGCCATTTCTACCATTCCGACGGCACCATCAACGATCATTTTGCGCGCGTCGATGATGGCAGAAGCCTGCTGACGTTGCAGCATAACAGCCGCGATTTCGGGAGCGTATGCGAGATATGTGATGCGTGCTTCTACAATTTCAATGCCTGCTTCTTCAACACGTGCTTGAATTTCGCCACGGATGCGGTCGGCAACTACATCGCTGGAGCCGCGCAAACTTCCCTCGTCGGCAATGCCGTCGCCGGTGGTGTCAACGCCGGGAGCTACGTCATAGGGGTAGATGCGAACTACGTTGCGCAGTGCGCTATCGCATTGCAGGGAGAGGAATTCCTTATAGTTGTCAACGTTGAAAACAGCCTTTGCGGTGTCAACAATACGCCACGTGACAGCAATTCCAATTTCAACAGGGTTGCCGAGGCAGTCGTTGATCTTTTGGCGATTGTTGTTGAGTGTCATAATTTTGAGAGAGATTTTTTTGCTTTCAGCCGCAAGGGTAACGGCATCGGCACTTCCCTCTTTTACGATTGCGCCAAGACTCTTGGTGGAAACGTCACCGCTTTGGTTGAGCTTGGTATTGGCAGCGGGATTTACAGAACCGCAGAAAGGATGGACTGCATAGAAGCCCTC
>SVQS01000100.1 GCA_015065205.1 Oscillospiraceae bacterium | reverse complement strand
GTCTGCAGATTACTATGATCAAAGACGTAACGCCCATCCCGCACAATGGTTGCCGTCCGCCTAAGCGCCGTCGCGTTTAATTATTCGTTGGAGGTACAATTATTATGGCAAGATATACTGGACCTGTTTGCAGACTTTGCCGCAGAGAGGGCACTAAGCTCTTCCTCAAGGGCGACCGTTGCCTTACCGGTAAGTGCGCTATCGACCGCAGAAGCACTGCTCCCGGCCAACATGGTGCTGCAAACAAGAAAATGAGAGAATACGGACTTCAAATGCGTGAGAAGCAGAAGACCAGAAGATACTACGGCGTTCTTGAGAAGCAGTTCGTTAACTACTTCGAGGAAGCAGACCGCAAAGAGGGTATGACCGGTGAAAACCTGATCTGCCTGTTGGAGCGTCGTCTTGACAACGTAGTTTACAGAATGGGCTTCGCAGCATCCCACAAGGAAGCTCGTCAGCTGGTTCTTCACGGTCACTTTACCGTTAACGGCAAAAAGGTAAACATCCCCTCCCTTATCATCAAGGCAGGTGACGTTATCTCCGTTAAGGAAGCAAGCCGCGATTCCGTTAAGTTCAAGGCTTTGGCAGAGGCTGCTGCAAACGCAAACGCTCCCAAGTGGCTTGAGGTTAAGGCAGAGGCTATGACCGCAACCGTTCTCGCTCTTCCCGCAAGAGAAGACGTTGACTTTGACTTCAACGAACAGCTGATCGTCGAGCTCTATTCCAAGTAATCCACTTGAGTTTTCCAATACGATACGGTTTAGCAAAGCGCTAACCGCAATTTTGCACGGTATCACACATTAAATTGAAGGAGGATTATTTGGAATGATCGAGATTGAAAAGCCCAATATTACCACTGCCGATTTAACAGAAGATGGCTCCCGCGGTACGTTTGTGGTAGAGCCTCTGGAGCGCGGCTACGGCATTACGCTTGGTAACTCCTTGCGTCGTGTATTGCTCAGCTCTCTTCCCGGTTACGCAGTAACCAATATTAAGATCGACGGTGTGCTTCACGAGTTCTCCACGATCGCAGGCGTTAAAGAGGACGTTACCGAGATCGTTCTGAACGTGAAGGGCATTATTGCCAAACTGCACTGCACCGGCCCCAAGACTGTAATGATCGACATTACTGGCGAGAAGGATGTTGTTGCAGGCGATATTAAGCAGGATTCCGATATCGAAATTCTCAACCCCGAGCATCACATCGCAACCGTTGCCGAGGGCGCACGCTTCTACATGGAGCTGACCTTTGCAGCAGGCCGCGGATACGTATCTCAGGATAGAAATAAGCAGCTGCAAACCCAAATTCTTGGCAACGCAGTTTCCGCTCCTATCGGAACCATCTTTACCGACTCCATTTACACGCCCGTTTACAACGTAAACTACACCGTAGAAAATACCCGTGTAGGTAACGTAACGGACTACGATAAATTGACGTTGGATATTCTCACCAACGGAACCATCTCCGCAAAGGATGCGATTTCGCTTGGTGCCAAGATTCTCAATGAGCACCTCAACTTGTTCGTAGACCTCTCCGAGGGTGCACGCAACAAGGAGATCATGGTAGAAAGAGAAGAGACCATCAAGGAGAAAGTCCTTGAGATGACCATTGAGGAACTTGACATGTCTGTACGTAGCTTCAACTGCTTGAAGCGCGCAGGCATCGACACGGTTGAAGATCTGATCAGCCGCACCGAGGAGGATATGATCAAAGTTCGTAACCTCGGTAAAAAATCGCTGGAGGAAGTTATCCAAAAGCTGCACTCTCTCGGTCTTGAACTCAAGAAAGAGGAAGAGTAATCAGTTCACTTTCCCCAACATTGAATTAAAACTTATTCGTAAAGCAGAAGGAGGGACTAACAATGCCCGGAACCAGAAAACTTGGCAGAACCACTGCGCACAGAAAAGCAATGCTGCGCGGCATGGTTACCTTGCTGCTTAAGAACGGACAGATCGAAACCACGCTCACCAGAGCTAAGGAAGTTCGTTCTATGGCAGAAAAAATGATTACGCTTGGTAAGAAGAACACCCTTGCAAGCCGTCGTGCGGCTCTCGCGTATATTACCGAAGAGGATGTTGTATCCAAGCTGTTCAACGAGATTGCTCCCACTTATGAGAACCGTCAAGGCGGTTACACCCAGATCTTTAAGCTGGGCGCACGCCGCGGTGACGCAGCTGAAATGGCTATAGTAAGACTCATCAAGGAAGAAGCAGCAGCTCCCGTTGAAGAAAAGAAATAATTAAAACAAAATTAGAGGAGTCTCATTGAGACTCCTCTTTTTCATTATACAAAAAATAGCCGCACCCGAAAGTGCGGCTGAAAATCACTGTGCATTTTCCACAGGTTGCTCCCAAACTATTTCATCGACTATATTTCCAGACTCATCGACTTCTATGTAACGAACATATACTTCACCAATTTGTTTTCCCTCAAAAATTTGCATTATAACACATGCCGCTGTTAGAAAAGGGAAAAAACCTACATCATCTCCGGGGCTTTCAGTAATCAATGAATAATCTTCGGAAATTTCAATACCACAGCTTTTGGCTAACTTTTTTGTACTAAGGAAATCATCCGACCAGTCTATATCTACTCCGGCGCTTCTTCCTTCTTCTTCTAACAAGCTTTCAAGTATCTGTAAAAACCATTCGCTGCTTTTCCAAATTCTCAGGGTTTCGTTGTCAACAACCAGCGTTAGAGAGCCGTCTTTATTTGCCTTGGCATACGTATATCTACCGTACAAAACAGTATCCGCGCCCTTGTTTTGACAAAATGATTCAGCAGAAGAAACCTCATGGGCAAAAACGTATTTTAACGTTTCTTCGTCAAAACGATATATTGTATAGTTTCTTGCTATACCTATTATCATTATAATACAAGTTACAACAACGATTGCTAATGCGATTAATATTGATATAATCTTATCTGTTTTTATATGTTCTTTGATATACTGTAACACTTTGCCCATAATCAGGTAATCCTTCTTTATGAATTTTTTGTCTATTTAATTATACCACACCAAAGCCAAAATGTAAATAGGACGGCTTGTTCTTTCTAATTTTGTATCATCTGTATCACTGTGTTCGCATAGTCATTGGCGTGGTTCATAGAAAATTCTCCGTGATACATTTTGGGAAGAACCTGTAACGAGCTTCCGGGCAATGCGTTATGAATAATGCTTGCGGATTTTTGCATAGCGTTGTTTTCTTTTTCACCAACAAATATCGAAACCTTTGAACAAGATTCTTTTAAGGATTCTTTCACAGAATACAAGCTGTTTGCTTGTAAAAAGGAAATCATATTTTGTTTTGAAATGCCGCAGGTATCTCGAAAATAGTCCTCGAAAAGCTCTTGCTTTATTCGATAGGATCGAAATTGAAGCTTTGCAAACCATTTGTGCTTTATCAACCCGTAGCAACTTCCAAATGCAGGTTTGATCATGGAATATGTGAATTTTGAAGGTATCACCAGTGCACTCTCAACCAACGCATATCGACAAATATTTTTTCTTTGTGATAGAATTTCAAGCAGGATCTGTCCGCCAAGGGATAATCCCCCGATCAGCAGAACGGAGCCGCCTAAGTGCTCGTCAATAAAAGAGATGATCCTTGCTGCATTGTCCTCTATCGTCGAAAAATCATCGTTGCTTTCCGCGTGACCGTCCAATATTGGAAGGATGATATGATAATCGGATGAAAGTGTTTCGGCGATCTCTCGATAATTCCACCATGAAAATCCGCCCCCGTGCAAAAGAATGATTGCATCCTTGTTTGCGTCTCCGTATTCTATGTATTTCACATCCTTCACCTCGCTCACCAGTTCTTATCTGTTGATTCAATTATACCATAAAATTTTCTATATGTAAATAGGACGGCTTGATTTTTCAAGCCGTCCCGAAGATTTGCATTAGTTGTTTGGGTTTTATTTTCTGCAACCTTTGTCAAACGCGGGGTTGATCGCGTAGAAGTTCTTGCTGTCAAGCTTTTCTTGCGCAATGCGCAGAGCATCGCCAAAGCGTTGATAGTGCACGATTTCACGCTCACGCAGGTAGCGCAGAGGGTCACGCACGTCGGGATCGTCGCACAAGCGAATGAGGTTGTCATAGGTCGTGCGCGCCTTTTGCTCTGCTGCCAAGTCCTCGTTGAGGTCGGTGATGACGTCACCCTTGATACCGACGTATTTCATATCAAAGGGCACGCCCGATGCTGCTATGGGATAGATGCCCGTGGTATGGTCAACAAAGTAAGGCGCAAAGGGGGTATTGGCAATCTCTTCCTCGGAGACGTTGCGCGTCAACTGATAGAGGATTGCGGCTACCATCTCGAGGTGCGCAAGTTCTTCCGTGCCCACGTCAGTCAGAATACCGGTGACTTCGCCCCAAGGCATTGCGTAACGCTGATTGAGATAGCGCATAGAAGCTGCTAGCTCACCGTCAGGACCACCCAACTGCGAGATAATCAAGCTCGCAAGCTTGGGGTTGGGGTTTTTGATTTTTACGGGGTATTGCAAAGATTTCTCATAAGTCCACATAAGTCAGGTTCCTCCTATTTTCAGTTGGCTTCTGTTTCCCAAGGCCAAGGACCTTTTACCCAATCCCACGATTCGCGGCTGGTGTTCCCGTACATTGTCATGGGACCGCAGTGCTTCTGATAGGATGCGAGCAGCTTTTCGCGCTGTTCGATAAGGGCGTGGTAGTATTCCAAGGCTTCGGGGTGGCAGGGATACGCATCCAAAAAGAGGACGGTTTCCTGAATGGCAAAGTTGATGGCACGCAAGGCCTCGCGTTCGCGACAGCAGTTAGAATGATAATTTTGGTTCATAGTAGATGGCTCGCTTACATGGGACGGCGAGCACAACCCTCCTTTCCACCTTTGTGGGGAACTGCTTCAAAGGGCAGAACAAGCTCGGCGAAGATGGTGCCTTGCTTAAGACCTTCGGCAGGATCAAGCAGCTTGCGCCAGCATTGACGGGGGGAATATACCATTGCAAGCGCAGGTGCATGGATTTCGGTAGGGCAGGACGTGTTGCAGGGCTTCTGACAGCCACAACCACCCTCGGGGCGTACAGGAACCTCTTCCTGACGAGCCTGAGGCGTCCACTCACAGCATTCACCCATACCTCTGCGAGCTTCAACAGAAGTGCGGTTGCAGGAACGCTCACGAGCACGGTCATCAGAGCGATCGCATCCACAGCCGTTTCCGTTCAATTCACCGCCCAGCATACGGCGCAAAAAATCGGCGTCGGCACGGCTTTGTGCCGCGCGACGGTTGTTTTCAAAATACATTTGTAGCTCCTTTTGCATAGTATTTAGTCAACACAGAGTGTGTTTGACTATTCCCAATATATGCTTTTTTGTCGCAAAATGTCATTATTTTGCCTATATTTTATATAAAGAATTATTCTTATTATAAAACAAGTTGATTTTTTCACCCATTTTTCGTTTTCTATTGCATTTTTAAAGAGAATAGTGTATAATAAAGTTATCAAAACTACATTCAAATGAAAGTGAGGAAATAGATATGGCAGGACCTATGGGTGGAGGCCGCGGCGGCGGATCGCGCGGTGGTGGAAGTTTCGGAGGCGGTTTTGGCGGAGGCCGTGGAGGCGGAAGCTTTGGTGGCGGCTACAGAGGCGGCCCCTATCATCGTGGGCCACGCTTTGGCTATGGCTATTATCATCGCCCGCGCTTCTTTGGCTTTGGTCCCCGTTATTACGGATATGGCGGTGGAGGATGCCTTGGTGGTTTGTTAGGTGCTTTGATGGCGCCTTTTATCCTTTTGCTGGTGGTTGGCGTTATGATGTTTGGCATTATTGGTTCAGCACTTTCTAACGCGGCAAGCGGTGGTATTATCTCTTATGATGAGGGTGTATTCCAAGATTATGCTGACAGCGAATACAATAAAGCATTTGGAAACTCTGACGCCACGGAAGATAATATTTTGATCGTTGTTCTCGTTAACGAGGAAACAGATGGATATTATTATATTCCTTGGGGTGGAAGCAACCTTGTTGGCGATATTTATGATTTGTTCGATGTAGGTGGAGAATTTGACAAAGCAATGCAGGGCTCTATTCAAAAATATTATGCCCATTCTTTAGATGAAGATCTTACGCGTGTAATAGAGACCATGACTCGTAAAATCACGAATCTTGATCTGGAGTCATCCTTTAAAAAGGTATATAGTCACGAAAAATCTCCCGAATCTCATTTAGAGAATTATACGGAGCTTTCAATGAGCAAAACTGCCGTTGATGATGCATTGCAAGAATTTACTGCCCAAACAGACATTCCCGTTGTTCTCGTCGTTGAAGATATGGAAGAAGTATTCGGCAAGAACTTGCCTATTGGGGATATTATCATTCTCGTCATTCTTACTGTACTTGCTGTTGTAGCGATTGTTGCCATTGTGCGCACGGTTAAGAACCGCAGCAAGTTTAAGCAGGGCAATCCCGAGGACGACGATAGACGCGACGGCAGAGATAACGATAACAGATGGTAACTATATAAAAACGCAGTACGTAGTGCAAATTCGCACTACGTACTGCGTTTTTGGGGGATTGAAATATATGAGGCTCTGAACCCAAATGCGCGTATTATGCAGCATGATGCGCAACACACAATTCGCGCGTTATAATAAAAACGTAAGGCGTTTGGTGGGTATTGGGGCTCTGAACCCAAACGTGCGTATTATGCAGTGTCAAATTCTGCACACAGTGCGCACGTTATAATAAAAAATGCAAGCATTTTTTAATTGGGTTCCGCTATGAGCACACGTGCATAAAAGCAAAGAACCTCCGCATTTGCGGAGGTTCTCGCTTTTATGGGGTGAGATATGGGGCTCGAACCCACGACCTTCAGGGCCACAACCTGACGCGCTAGC
>SVQS01000099.1 GCA_015065205.1 Oscillospiraceae bacterium | reverse complement strand
AATACTCCCTTTGGCATCGTGGACCTCTCCCTCGCTCCCACTCCTGCCGTAGGTGACTCGGTGGCACACATTCTTGAGGGGATGGGACTCGAATCCTGCGGTGCACACGGAACCACCGCGGCACTCGCAATGCTCAATGACGCTGTCAAGAAGGGTGGCGTTATGGCATCCTCGCACGTAGGCGGTCTTTCGGGCGCGTTTATCCCCGTTTCCGAGGATGCAGGCATGATTGCCGCAGTCGAGCGCGGTGCGCTTTCTTTGGAAAAGCTAGAGGCTATGACGGCGGTTTGCTCGGTCGGTCTTGATATGATCGCCGTTCCCGGTGACACCCCAGAGGATGTTATCAACGGCATTATTGCCGATGAAATTTCCATCGGTGTTGTCAACACCAAGACAACGGCAGTGCGCCTGATCCCCGCATACGGTAAAAAAGCAGGGGAGAGCGTAGAGTTTGGCGGTCTCTTGGGCACAGCACCCATTATGGCTATCAATACCTATTCTCCCGCGCAATTTATTCGTCGCGGCGGAAGAATTCCTGCGCCTATCCACAGTCTGAAAAACTAAGGAGACTTAAAAACTATGAAATGGATGATCGCATCCGATATTCACGGATCGGCTTATTATTGCCGCGAGCTTTTGGCGGCAGCACAGCGCGAAGGAGTGGGCAAATTGTTGCTTCTTGGCGACGTGCTCTATCACGGGCCGCGCAACGATCTGCCACGCGATTACGCTCCCAAGGAAGTGATCGCGATGCTCAACGGTATCAAGGAAAAACTGCTCTGTGTGCGCGGAAATTGCGACACAGAGGTTGACCAGATGGTGTTGGAATTCCCTATACTTGCCGACTATGCAATTCTCTGTGTGGGTGAACGCGTCATCTATGCTACCCACGGACACGTCTATAACGAAAAAAAGCTTCCACCCCTTGGGCAGGGCGACATTCTTTTGCACGGACACACACACGTTCCCAAATGTGTGGAGCACGAGAGTTATCTCTATATCAATCCCGGCTCGGTTTCCATCCCGAAAGAGGATAGCCCTCACGGATATCTTATACTTGAAAATCAACAACTTACTTGGAAGAGCCTTGACGGTGTTCCTTACATGGAATACTCTCTTTGATTTTTCGTTTTTTGTATGTTGGGGTATTTTTTTGTGAAAGAAGTATGAAAAAACAAGAAAAACCCTTGCAAAAAAAAGAAAAATATGGTATCCTATAGACGTAATATTTCGGCTTATGCCGAAGAAAGGGTGAAAAATATGAAAAAAACAAAAAAAATAAACGCAAAAGCAGCGGAAATGCTTCTTCCTAAGGCATACAGACCTCTCTCTTCCTGGAATTATTTTTGGCGCTCGGTTCTGTATTTGATTCCCGTAATTGGCTTGATTTTCTTGTTTGTACACGCAATCAACGCCAAGAGCCGTCACGGTCGTAGCTTCGCACGTTCTTATTTCTGCGGATTATTGATCCTCGCTATCGCTGCCCTCATTGCTTTTGGAGTGGCTTTTGCTTTGGGTGCGATTTAATCGGTTACATCACCGCTTTCACTTCGGTTGAAAGGGGATTGAGAGCAACGTATCTCGGGCGTGCATTTTAGAATAGAAATGCTTGACAGACGGAAAGGCGGTCGTCTTTCCGTCTGCTTTTTTGTTGATTTTTAACTTTTTTTGTAACAGGGCAGAGATTTTATTTCAAACAAGTGAATAATTCTTTTAAAAACTTTTAAAAATAAAATATTTTTCAAAAAAAAGTAAAATACCCCTTGACAAATGTTTAAAAAAGTGGTAATCTATTAGTGTAAACATTCTGACAGAGTCAGAGGAAAGGGTGAAAAAATTATGAAAAAGACGAAGATTAAGAAGATCTCCAAGAGAAAGCAACTGCAAGAAATCGAAAAGCATCTGCCGGTGGCTTATAAGCCGCTCACCGGTTGGGGCTATTTCCTCCGCGCTATTTTCTACAGCATCCCCGTAATCGGTTGGATCGTAGCTTGGTGCAAGGCTGCTCGTGCAAAGAACCGTAACGTTGCTAACTATGCTCGTATGTTCGGTACATTCGCAGTTCTAACTATTATTGCTATCGTAGCAATTGTAGCTCTGCACTTCGCTGGCGTTTTCACGTTCGATCAACTGAAGGAAGCTATTGTTGATTTCGGTCGCGAAATCAAGAATACCCTCTTGGCATAATTGAAAGAGAAAAAATGCTCATCCGCATTTGCGGATGAGCATTTTTTTATTTATATTTTTCCGGCAAGATTTTCGCGAAGCGAGGAGAGAATGCGTTTTTCCA
Organism: Oscillospiraceae bacterium; assembly: GCA_015065205.1. Lineage (GTDB taxonomy): Bacteria > Bacillota > Clostridia > Oscillospirales > CAG-272 > UMGS1865. Next base: position 4,642 of record SVQS01000099.1, on the reverse strand, counting down.
AACGGGAAATATAAGATTGTGAAATTCCCAAAAGGTCGGCAACCTCTTTTTGTGTCATTTCTCTGCCGGTTCGCATCCCATAGCGCAACTCGATGAGTTCACGCTCACGCGGAGCAAGATTGCACACGGCATCGCGCACCATTTGTCGCTCCTCGCGTTGCTCCAATTCATAGGAGATGCTATCTTCTTCGCTCCCTAAAATGTCGGAGAGCAAAAGCTCGTTGCCGTCCCAGTCGGTGTTGAGCGGCTCGTCAATCGAGATGGCAGTGCGTTGCGAATTGTTTTTGCGGATGTACATCAAAATTTCGTTTTCGATACAGCGAGAGGCATAGGTAGCAAGCTTAATGCTTTTGTCAGCGCGAAAGGTGTTGATGGCTTTGATGAGTCCAACGGTTCCAATAGAGATCAAATCTTCAATGCCGGTGCCTACGTTCTCAAACTTTTTGGCAACGTAGACCACAAGACGTAGATTGTGTTCTATCAGGCGCGTGCGTACGTCATCTTCGTCAATGTGTTCAATGCAATCGGCTTCCTCTTCTGCCGAGAGCGGAGAGGGGAGTGTGTCCGGCCCGTTGATGTAAAATAGTGTTTTGGGTTTGCAAAATAGGGCGGCAATTCGAAGCCGCAAGCGGTTGAACCAGGTCATAGCATACCTCCTATGGTATATCAGTGCATTGCGATTACAGCGTCAAAATCCGAGGTGTCCTCCATTGGCGCAGGTGCAATTAAATAATCGGCAGGGTAGGTTTCCTTTCCGTTGGTGAGTGTTAGTTTATCTGGAAGAAGGGCAGGGAGCATTCTCGATCCCGTTGCAGTGCTTGTGGGAACCAAGCGAATGCGTGTGGCGTACTTGTTGTCCGAGAGCCATTCTTCCGCAGAGGGGCTTTGGAGCGCCTGGGAGAGCGATGTGGGCAGAGCCGCAAGAATACGAGCTCTGTCGGCTACAATGACGCTACGGCCGCTGATAGGCTCTCGTAGGTGGTTGCCTGTGTCCACCATCGCCCGCAGTGTTACGGTTTTGCCAAACAGCTCGGCATTTACGGTCACATATTCTGTTTTTTTGGAAAGACCGAGGAAGCGTCCGCCCTGCACGGTGGCAAGTCCTGCCAGCGCGGCAATCAGAGCGAAGATAAGAACGGAACTACTGTTTTCCTGCGCGTCTCCCAAAGGGAGCTTAATGCGGTTAAAAAGGGCATAAAGAGCGGTCATTACACCGCCGAGTATCATAGATGTAAGAATACCAACAATGGTACATTTCAAAAGTGTTTTGATAGAGTTTTTTTGTGTGGCGAACACAGCGGCAGACATCAAAAATATAACAGCACCGTCACACACAAGCCCCCAAAAGCCTTCCATACCCAAAAAGAGCGCAAACACCGCCCAAAGTCCCCCTGCGGCAGCGGAGAGCCACGCGCGCCATCGACTAACCTTTCGATGCAGTAGCGTTGCCGTTATCATCAGCGTCAGCAAGTTCATACAGGTGTTGATCAAAAAATAAAGATCTACGTAAACCTCTTGTTCCATACGGGGTGCCTCCTTTTGTTTCTGTCTCTATTATACAACTCGCCTCCCGATAAATTTGTCGCAAAAGAGGAGCAAAAAAATTTTTGCAGGGACTATACTTTTTTAGGAATTTGTGATATAATGAAAGAAACAACCGGAAAAGAGGATTTGAATATGTCAAATTTGAAGAATTTTCAAGCATTATTGATAGAAAACGGCTATGATGCCGCCATTATTACCGACCAGCTCAACCAGCAGTATCTTTCGGGCTTTGAGTTTCACGACGGCGCGGTTTTGGTTTTGCAAAAGGATGCTTATCTTCTAACCGATTTCCGCTATGCGGAAGCGGCAAAGGAGAAGGCTTGCCCCGATATGCAGATACTCACCCCTGAAAAGGGCGCGACCGATGCCATTAGAACCATTCTCGGCGAGCACAACTGTGCGCGCGTAGTCATTGAAGAGGACAACCTTTCCTTTGGCTCCTACGAGCGTTACCGCAAGCTGTTTGTGGGCATAGCACTTGAGGGCGGTGCATCTGCGCTTTTGACGCGTCTGCGCCTGCACAAGAGCGATGAGGAGCTGGAAGCCATTGCGCGCGCACAAAACGTCACCGATGCGGCTTTTGCACACATTCTTAAGGTTCTCACCCCCGAAATGACCGAAATCGATGTTGCCCTTGAGTTGGAAATGTATATGCGCCGCCAAGGAGCACAAGGCTTGGCATTTGAAACCATTGCGGTATCGGGTACAAATTCTTCCCGTCCGCACGGCGTGCCGCGCCCGGTCAAATTGGAAAAAGGTTTTTTGACAATGGACTTTGGCGCACGTCTTGACGGTTATTGCTCGGATATGACACGTACGATTGTGCTCGGCCGTGCCGACGAAGATATCAAAAAGGTTTACAATACCGTTCTTTTGGCGCAAACGGTTGCGCTGGAAGCCGCCGCCGAGGGAGTTTCCTGCTATGCACTCGATACTGCCGCACGTAACGTGATTCACGGCGCGGGATACAAGGGATGCTTCGGCCACTCTTTGGGACACGGTGTGGGAATGTATGTTCACGAGGAGCCCCGTCTCTCTCCCAAGGCCGACAAGGCGGATGTTTTGGAGCGTGGACACGTAGTCACCTTTGAGCCGGGTATTTACATCGAAGGGAAGTACGGTTGTCGTATTGAGGATATGGTTGCCGTTTGTAACGACGGTAGTATCCGTAACTTTACAAAGAGCCCGAAGGAATTGATAGAGCTCTTCTGATGGAGGTCGTATGAACATAGCTTTAACAGCGGCACAGGAAGTGCCGGTGATTAAAAAAATGTGGAATTTGGTTGATTGGATGATTGTCGAACTCAATCTTCCCGTTGGTGCCATAGCTGTTGCCAGCATTGTGGGTGCGGCTATTTGCATGGTAATTCCATATCTTTTGGGCAGTATCTCGCCTGCCATCCTCATTTCTCGCCGTATTTTGGGAGCGGACATTCGCACCGTGGGCAGAAAGAGTGCGGGAACTTACAATATGTTGGTTTCTTTTGGTACAAAGATGGCTGCAGTAAGTGCTTTGTGTGAGTTTTTTATAGGATATGGTGCCGTATGGTTTGGCAGGTTTGTGTGGGAGGCCAACGGCGCGGGACTTGCGTTGTTTTTTGTGGTGCTTGGCAATCTGTTTCCTGTATTCCACCGTCTGAATGGTGGCAAGGGGATTGTTACTATGATTGGCGCGGCCGCGGCTTTGCATCCTATTGTTGCGGGACTTTTGTTGATCGTTTTTGTTCTTTCCGTATATGCCACCAAGCTGGTAGCCTTCGGTTCTGTGGCCATCTCGCTTTTGTATCCGCTGTTTGTCAAGGCGTTTGCCAACGAGGGCTTGCAAATGGCAATGGCTGTGTTTGTTACATTCTTTGTACTCTTTGCACACCGACATAACTATCGCCGTGTGCAGGATGGCAAAGAGGAAAAGTTCTATTTTGGCGATTACCTGAAAAAGAAGAAAGCCGAGGATGAGGACGATGACAAATGACGCATACAAAAAAATCGTCGAACTGATTTCGACGGCTGCCGAAAAGGGAATTTTGAAAAAAGCGGTGCTTTCCAAGCCCGAAGAGAAAGCAAGCGTCAAATGTACCTTGACCTTGCGCCTTGTGAGTGGCAAGACCGTTTTGCAAGCCGAAACACTACGTGCAGACAACAAGGCATTGCACGAGAACATTGCAATCAATGATACTGACCGCTTGGAACAAATCGCATCTGCTTGGGCACAGGTCAATATCATCACTACGCTTGGCGATTGCGAATTGCGTTCTTCCAAAAAAGGCAAGACCACACTCATCGGTTTCGATAAGCTGATGCGTGCAATCAAGCAAAACGATGCACCGTGTGCCAAGATTGAGAGCAACAACCGCGAAAAAAATTATATTTTAAATGGCAATGAGCCCTTTCTGAAGCTTCTTGATGTCAGCGACGAGAATGGTCGCGTGCGCGATAAGAGGCAGTCAAAATTCCGTCAAATCAACCGTTTTCTTGAACTCATTCGCGATTGTATCGGACACTTGCCGAGCGATGGAACGCTTCGCATTTGCGACTTGTGTTGTGGTAAGAGCTATCTTTCTTTTGCCGCATATCACTTTTTTACCGTGGTGTTGGGACGTGACGTGCGTATGACGGGTGTTGACCTCAAGCCCGACGTTGTGGCGTATTGCAACGACGTAGCCAAAAAACTCGGCTTTGACGGCTTGGAGTTCCTTTGTGGGGACGTTAATAAATACGAGTGCGACGAGCACGTGCATCTGGTCATTTCTCTGCACGCCTGCGACATTGCCACCGATTTTGTGCTAAACAAGGCGACCGAATGGCAGGCGGATGTTATTCTCTCCACGCCCTGCTGTCACCACGAAATGAACCACACGCTCGAGTGTGAGGCACTTTCCTTTATTGCAAAGCACTCTATGTTGCGCCAAAAGCTCTGCGATGCCGCAACCGATGCGCTTCGCCTTGCGCGTCTTGAAGCTTGCGGCTACTCTGTGTGTGCGTTGGAGCTCATCGACCCCGAGGAAACGCCTAAAAATATTATGCTGCGTGCTCTAAAACGACGTAATTTCGATCCCACATCTCCCGAGGCGAAACGTTTGCAAGAGGAATATCTTGC
>SVQS01000098.1 GCA_015065205.1 Oscillospiraceae bacterium | reverse complement strand
GCGCACACAAACGCCTATTCAGTATCTCAGCGCTTGCAATATAGGCGAAAAATGCCAAAAGCTCGAGGGTGAATGCACCGTTTGCTTCCCTGCCCCCACCGACACCTTGTGGAGCGTTGCCAAACGCTATCACAAACCGCTCGCACACCTGGCGGGCATTAACACGCTTCCCCCTCAGGCGCAAGCTGCAGCTGCCGATTCAACGGCATCGCTTGCGGGAGTGAACTATTTGTTGGTGTAAAAAAGAACCAACCACTATTATCGAGAATTTTTATTTTTTACAGGTCATACTATTAGGCCTCCCTCCGGGAGGGAGGTGGCATTTTCGTAAGAAAATGACGGAAGGAGCCCGCGGCATTAACGCATACCACTCACAATAAAACGAGTGATTTTCCTTCGTACACGCGGGCTCCTCCCTACACCGCTTTGCGGTGTTTTCCCTCCTCCCGGATGAGGGCTCATTTTACATTCGCCTGTCAAATGAATGTGTAACAAAAGATTGACACGCCTCTTTTTCTATGCTATAATAAAAGATAGAAAATCGGATTGTATGTTGAAAGGAACGGACGTATGATTTATTTGCGCATTGCGTTTTTTGTAATTGGCGGAGTACTACTGTTGATGGCAGGCGCATTCTATTGGCTTTACCGCTTTTTTGAAAACGAAAAGAAAAACAAAGACAAAATTAAAAAAACAGGAGCTTATCTGGCATCTGTCAAACATAAAACAGACGTTCCCGTTTACGGAACCACTCCCGAGCGAGGACTTGCATCTCTTCGCATCGAAATGATCATCAAACACCGCAGCCGCGGACGCTACGAATATATTGTTGACGGCAAAAAGTACCGTATTCGACACGAGGCGTTTGTTCGCAAGCGTGAAATGCCCTATATGATCCCCATCGTTTATATGATCCGTTTTCCACGCATTGCCACTGTTCGCGATAGTAGTAAACTTTGGGTGAAGGCGATCTTTTGTTTGGGATTCGGTCTATTCGCACTCAGTAACGCACTGCTCCGCTTTTGATCATACCAAAAGAGCCACTATGGTTTTTCCATAATGGCTCTCTTTTTCATTTTTTCAGTAACTTTTCACACTCATCAAAAAAGGCTTTGCGGTTTTCGGGGGAAAGAACCGCGTACGCCACACAGTTGCCAAAGACGCGGACCTCGGCATCGCGGAGCTTGGGCGTCTCTGTTGGCATATAGGAGTTATACCACTCCAAGTTTTCGGTATAAAGTTTTTGCAGATATCCCTGCATCAGCATTGAACGCACCGCATTTGCCTTTCCTTCCTCTACCTCAAAAACGCCGAACTCGTCAAGATCGTTGGTGTTTTGCGCGTAATAAATGTGACTTTCCTTGATATATTCGGGAACGGTGACGTATTCCTTGATAAAGTCTTGATCCTCATCGATCCACACGCTTTCGGTGGGCGTTTTTTGCATCAACGCTTCGGCAATGTCGTCAACGTCGATGTCCGTTTTGTATTCCTCTTTTGCGCAAGCGGTCGCCAAAAGCGTAAGGATGACCAGCGCGATGCAAATCATTTTTTTGAACATTGGTTTCATTTTCTCTCCCCTTTGCTATTCTTGTGTACTGATAGATTGGCACAAAAAGCGCAAAATTATACGGTACGCCTCGTTGGTCAGGTGAATGCCGTCACCGCTGTTGTAGATTGAGAGCAACGTGCCGTCCGCATCTGTCAGAAGTGCGGCGGTGTTGACGTATTCGACGTTTGGATACTCGTTTGCAAGGGATGAAATATGACCGTTAAGCTTGCAAATTTGCCGATTTAACTCTTGGGTGGGGGCGGAAAAACCGGTGTTCTCCCCCACGGGATAGACCGATTGCAAAAGAATGTGCGTGTGGGGGGAACGTTCAAAAATTCCGTCAATCAGTGCGCGGTAGTTGCGCAAAAAGACATCGGTGTCACGCGTCCAACGCGAAAGACCGTTCAGCCCGAAGGAGAGCACCAGCACGCGCGGCTGTGCACGTTCCACCACCTCGGCAAAGGAGATTTTTTCGGCTTTGTTTCCCTCATAATAAAAAACGGGTGAGGACAGGATGCGCATATCCAAGCATCGCGTACCGCTTTCGTCACGCAAGACCTTTTGGCGGTGAGCATCGCTATCTAGAACACCACCTGTGCGCGAGAGATGCGCTGTGGTCGATTCTCCAAAAAAGAAGACGCCCGAAAGAGCGTCTTCTTGCGTTTTTGTTAAAACGAAAGGCTCCCCACACTCGGCTTGGATAGATACTGTCAACATACAAAAAGCCAGAAAAACAGTAAGCAATTTTAACCAAGTCTTCATAGGGGAGCCTTCCTTTGCATCAGTCCTCTTCCACCACGCGTTTCCAACGTATGGAGAAGATATGTACCAGTGCGAAAAGAATCCAATAAATAACGGTGAGGAGTACAAGCATGAGGAGCACGTAAACACCCGACGATATGCTACCTGCCGGCAGGAGCATAAACAAGAGGAAGGATACTACCGAGATAACGTAGTGCAAAAGGATGCGCGACCAACGCGGCAATTTTGATTTGTAGAGCATCCCTGCCCCCGACATTGAGAGTCCAAACGGGAACATAAGCAAAAAGGATGTAGCAGAAACGACGTGCGTAGCATTGTTGCTTGAAATGATAAGGTCGATGATTAAGAATATAAGAGAAATAATAGCGTACCACACGCAACCGCCAACCAACCATTGTTTGATTTTTGTGAAAGTCTTCATAAACGTCTCCTAAAATCGAGGTGCTTTTATTATACCACGCTTTCGCGTCGATTTTGCAAAAAAACAAAAATGTTTACAAATTTCTTTGGAAAAGATGATTTTACGAGAAAGCCACGGTTCTTAAAAAAACGGGGTTGTGTTCTACTTTAATTTTTGAAACCGATCCATGACTCTTACGAGCTTGGGTCTGTTATATCGTTGCAGTATCACAAACAAAAAATCAAACAGCATTGCCAAAACAGATGTAACAATCATTGCCGTTGCTCCGCCAAGGAACGGTATTGAAGCGATTGGCAAAAGGCTAAATACCATTATGACCTCGTGAACGATTTCTGCTTGACAGGTCGCGCCCACAATCTCTTTAACGTTTCTTTGGCTTGCATCAAACGTATCGGGATCGTATGTCGGGAGATACTTTTTCCACTTTCGCACACGTAGCAATTTGTAAAACTTGCCCTCAAAGCCTTTTTCGCGAAACCATACGTTTTTATAGTTGGCTTTGTTTTTCATAATGAAATTCACAACAGTGCCAACGGCAAGTCTCACTGCAAAATGATAAAGAGTAATACCGACCGTAACGGTAACGACCTCGACAATAGCGTTTTTTGTCACAATGAAAACAGGCAAGAGTATTGCAAATGCAATCAGCAAGAAAACGGTTATCAAAATCATTTTGTTTTTGAATGGTCTCAAGCTTATCACTTCACCTTCCCTCTTCATCTTTGAATTTATTTAACTGTTTTCCAAAATCCACTTCTTTGCCCAAGCAAATAGAGTTTGAGACATTGAAATAAAATCAACCGTTCCGCCTTTTTTCAAACTTAAAAATGTATTGATAATAACTTGTTCATCAGGTCTTGCAACCGTAAGCAATTCTTCTTGACGCTTGATATAGGTTCCCCTCTCTAAAAAGACGATTGCCTGCACTACAAAAGAAGCCGATTTGTAAAGACCGCGCAAAACATCCTCGCTCTTTTCGTGTAGCATATTGTGAACACATCCGTGATAGATGTTGCAAGCACCGATTTTAATTGCTCTTTTCACAGCACTTTCATCAACCCTAGATAGAACCTCATCAAGGCTTCCTTTGATTGGTGTTGTATCATAGCAAAATTGGAACAAGTCGGATGGTTCCCAATTCACAATTTCCTTTTTGCCCGAAAGAAAACCGCAAATCAGTTCTCTGTTTGGCAAGGTGTTCAACATTGTGTTATAAGTTTGGATATCTGTAGAGGACAGTTCATCCAAAATAACAACCACATCAATATCGCTTGTTTCTGTTGCCTCGCCGCGACCGTAACTCCCCTGCAAGCCAACAAACCATACGCGATTTTTGAAAATTTCATTTAATGTCTGCAAGAAGTTCTGCATCCAAATAGTAATGTCTATCATTTTAGTCGCTCCGTTAAATTCGTATTTGTTTCATTTATTATACCACATATCTTGACAAAAGTAAATAGGACGGCTGAATTTCACTCAAGCCTGCCCATTTTTTAAGTTTTATACTTCTTCCCCTGCCAAGAATCTCTTGCAAAAAGGAGTTTATCAATATCGTTGATAACCGTCGTCTTTTTGCGACTCCACAAAGGAGCAAGGAGGTCATCTGCCATGCCATCGCCCGTCAGGCGCGCGATAACGATGTCGGGGGGCAGAATTTCGAGTGCATCTGCCACAAGATGAATGTAGTGTTCCCTTTCCAAAGGCGAATATGCACCGCCCTCGTACAGCTTTGCAAGGCGCGTGTATTTGAGCACGTGCAACAAATGAATTTTGACTTGGTCGGGGTGCAGTTTGGCAACGTCGCGCACGGTTTGCAGCATCGTTTGGTCGTCCTCTTCGGGGAGACCGAAAATGATGTGCACGCAAATATTTATCTTCGCACTTGCGGCACGCAGTTTGGAAAATCCTTTGCAGAAGGTTGCAAAATCGTGCCCACGGTTGATGCGTGCGGCACTCTCATCATTGGATGTTTGCAGTCCAAGCTCCACCGTCAGCGTGGTGCGCTCGGCAAGAGAGGCGAGGTATTCGACAACGTCATCTTCGAGGCAGTCGGCGCGGGTTGCGATGTTGAGACCTACAATTCCTTCCTCTGCGAGGGCTTCTTCAAATTTCTCCTTCAAAAAAGGCAGGGGCGCATAGGTGTTGGTGTGCGCTTGGAAGTACGCAATGCAATTTTTCGTATCCCATTTGTGAGCGTAATTTTCTTTTTGCTTTTGAATTTGTTCACCGACCGAAAGAGTTGCTTCGGGAGCAAAGTCACCGCTCCCCCGCCCCGAGCAGTAAATGCATCCGCCTTTGGCGCATTTTCCATCAATGTTGGGGCAAGTGAGCCCGATATCCAGCGGAAGCTTGGCGCATTTTGCGCCGAGGGTATGGCGCAGATAATAGTCATAGGTATAATACCGCTTGTTGCTATCGCTGTGCGGGAATGGATTGCGTGATGCCTGCGTCATAAGATGCTCCTTTCTGTTCGATAAAAATGCGGATCGCAGAATCCCGTTTGGGTGCGATCCGCTCGGCATTATGCTCCTTGTTCCTCGGTGAGCTTTTCGAGGGCTGCTATCCGTGCACAAAGGGTGAGAATGCACATAGCCGCTTCCAGATTCTCAAGGTCGGGATAGGTAGGAGCAATACGAATATTGCTATCTTTGGGGTCGTGGCGATAGGGATAGGTCGCACCGACGTTGGTCATGACAACACCTGCTTCGCGACAGAGTGTCCAAGTGCGCTTTGCCGTTCCGGGAAGAACGAACAAGCTAATAAAGTATCCCCCCAAGGGGCGCGTCCAATGCGCGATGCCTGCGGGAATCAAGTCGCGCTCAAGGATCTCGTGGGTGAGATCAAACTTGGGGCGCAGCTTCTCTGCCAATTTCATCATGTGGGCGTGAATATTCTCCGCCTTTTTGAAATAGCGTACGTGGCGAAGCTGATTGAGCTTATCAAAGCCGATGGTTTGTGCGGCAAGGATAGGCAAGATCTGCTTCAGATTCTCACTCGATGCCGCCATAACCGCTACGCCTGCACCCGGGAATGTAATCTTTGAGGTGGATGCGAAGAAGAAGGGGCGATTGGGATTTCCTGCCGCCGTACAAGCCTCAAAAATATCAGCAAGTGTGTCGTGACGGTCGGGATAGAGATCGTGCACCGCATAGGCATTATCCCAAAAGATACGAAAATCGGGTGCCGCTGTCTTCATCGAAGCCAAGCGCGCAACGGTCTCGTCGGAATAGGTAATGCCATCGGGGTTAGAATACTTGGGAATACACCACATACCCTTGATGGAAGCATCGTTTGCAACAAGTGCTTCAATCACATCCATATCAGGACCTGTGGGCGTCATATCTACGGCAATCATTTTAATACCGAGAGACTCACAAATGCCAAAGTGACGGTCGTAGCCGGGAGAAGGACACAAAAACTTAATTTCTTCCTCGCGGCACCAAGGACGGCCGCTATCACATACGCCATACAGCATAGCGCGTGCAACCGTATCGTACATTAAGTTTAGAGAGGAGTTTCCTGCAACAATAAGGTTTTCCTCGGGAATATCGAGCAACTCAGAGAACAGACGCTTTGCCTCGGGAATGCCGGTCAAGAGACCGTAATTGCGGCAGTCAACACCATCCTCGGTGTAGCAATCCACGCTTGAATCCATACTGTCGAACAGATCATTCATCAGGTCGAGCTGATCGGGGCTGGGTTTGCCACGCGAGAGGTCGAGGGAGAGACCCTTTGCCTTCTCTTTTGCGTATTCATTTCTAAGCTCTTGCAAAAGCGCCATCTGTTGGGCGCGACTCATCTGTGAGAATTCCATATCAATCTCCTATTGCTTTTTAGTCATCTGCTACAGTATATCACACTTGACAGCAAAATGCAATAGGTTTTTGCAAGGTTTTTTATGTTTTTATGCAAAATTTTTATCTTATTTGAATTTTTTCCAAAAAATTCGCAATATTTCTGCAAGTTCTGTGGCGTTTCTTGCAACTGTTGCGGGTTTTGACCAATGGGCATCCCATTCGTCGTTCCCTTTTTCGCTTCCCCACGAATCGTCTACCAAAACAACAACACCACGGTCGTCGTCACGGCGAATAACGCGTCCAGCCGCCTGCAAAACGCGGCTGTAGCCGGGATATCGGTAGGCGTAATCAAAGCCCGAACCGCGCGTGTTTTCGTAATATTCAGAGAGGATATTGCCCTCGTTGGAGATGCCGGGCAGTCCCGTTCCCACAACGATAGCACCGATGAGA
>SVQS01000097.1 GCA_015065205.1 Oscillospiraceae bacterium | reverse complement strand
TTACCAACCGCGCGTGGGTATTCACCGATGCCGACAAATCTACATCCCTGTGGAAGCAGCTTGTGCCTTTTGCGGGCGGACGTGTTGTAACACTCGGTCTTGATTATGTCATCACCATCGGTCTGACATTGGGGCTTGGTGCACTCATTCCTGCGTGGACGTCTGCGCAAATGTTTGGCAAAACAGTCAACCTCTGTGAGCTTGCATCCAAGCTTGTGGCGGCTGTCGTTGTCATAGTTTGCAATTACGTTATCAGCAAACTGTTTGTGTTCAAAAAGAAGAAAGAACAATAAAAAAGAACCGTCGCACTCCATTGAGGTGCGACGGTTTTGCTGTTATTTCAATAGTGCAATCAAAATGTCAATTCCGTAAAGGATAACAAGGTGCGCGGGATAGAAGATGTAAAACACGTATTTCATTTTTGCACGACCGCGCTTACCGTTATAAAGGGCGAGGAGCGGAACAGTGACAAGAGAAAACCATTGCAAAAGCCCGAGCGAGCCGATGGGGAATAAGGTGTAATGGATGGCTCTTATCAGCAGGAGAACAGCCAGACCTCCAACTCTCCATGCGTGATTGGGAAGAAAGTAAACGGCAACAGGCAAAAGAATTCCCCAAATGCCGTAGTCGATGTCAAAATCGGTTTCTGTCAACAGAATGGGAAGAACGAACACGAACACCACTACAAAAGCAAACGCCGCAGCTGAAGCGAACCGTTCCCAAAGCTTTTTAGCGTGCAGGATGCCATCGATAGAATAAATGGTAATGATGGCAAGCGAAAAGGTGACGAGAATTCCTTGATAGAGGCTTCCCATTGCTACAAAATAAACAACTTGAAATGCCACTGCCATAGCACCGATCATTCCGAGATATTTTGCGCGGTTTTTGGTATATCGACAGCCCTCTGCAATCATATAGGCAAAAATGGGAAAGGCAATTCTGCCGAGTATGCGAAAGATATCCGCGGTGGGAAAGAACAAAAGTCCTATGTGGTCGAGCGCCATACTCACCATAGCAATGATTTTTAGCTGATTGTTTGTCAGTCCGAATTTTTTTGTTTTTAATTGATCCATAACGATACCTTTCGGTTGGATTTTGTAGATGTTTCCATTATATCACAAAAGTGGTGGGATTGCAAGAGTTTTATTTGCACAGCAAAAAGGACACCCGAGGGTGTCCTTTTTGCTGTGTTATTCTTGAACTGCTTTCGGCACGTAAATGCGGAAGCAGTCGAAGTCGTTTTGGGAGGGGTGACCACCGGCTGTTTTGGAAAGATTAAAGGCGATGTAGGTGTATTGTTCATACAAAGCTTCGTCAACGATCATTCCGGCGGTACTGTTGCCGCGGCGTTCCAGGGCGTTTGCAACGCCCAATGTTTGCCAACCTTCCAGGCGATATTGGTAACCCGATAGAATGTTGATAACGGAGCCAACGGGCATCGTTTCCACAGTAAAGAGCTTGGTTGCAATAAATCCGGGGCTGTTGCCTGCGTCAGTAACCAAATTGGAGGTCGTGTTGCTGGTGGAATTATAATATGCACTCACTACCAAACCCAAGTCGAGGATGTCGTAATCGTCGGGGTTAAGACCAATGCTTTTCAGATATGCTCTGTCAGCGTCTGTCATTTTATCAAGGACGATCTCGCGCTCGGTATAGGTAGAGGCGGTGATCTCAAAGGGATTTTCGATCGCGTTGTTGACTGCCTCTTTGATGGCGGGCAGATGTTGTGCAACGAGGGGATATTTTTGGGGAACTACGGTCAGGTCAGAAAGGTCTGCGCCAAACAGTTGCTTATACCAGACCAGAGCCGCAGTATATCTGCCGATATCGTAGGACAGGTGATAGCCGTCGCGCGTCAGCGTATCGCCAAGGTAGGATGTGCGCAAATTTTGAATGGCTGTTCCGCTGGGGAGGTAGCCCTCAATATTCCAGTTGCCAACAACCAAAGATTGGACTGTGTTTACAATGGCGTTGTACATCGTCATTTGGTTTTTGTCATATTTTGCAAAGTCCCCGTGGCCGGAAGTGCTTTGGTATGCCCACGTCATATGGAAGAAGATTTTTACAAAGGGGTCTACTCGGTTTCTTACGTAATCGATGATGTACTGCATACTGCCGTAAGACTCGGGAATGCCGCTATATCCGCTGACCTGTTGAATGGTGACCACATCCCAATCGGTATAATCAAGACCGTATTGGATGCTTTCTTTGACGGTGTTCCAGCCGCTACCGGTGTTTACGCGGAAGGAGTAATCCTTTGCGCCGCTGTCGATGCGAGCTTTGTGACCGTCCATAGAGCAACCGCCGATGTAGAGGTTGCCGAGGATGAAATCGGTGTAGCCTTCGCCAACAAGAATTTCTGCAAGATGTTCCATAGCATCATCGCTAAAGCTGTTACCGATTGCCAAAATCTTGCGAGGCTCGAAATATGGCGTGGAAGGAACTTCGTCTTCGGGCGTAGTCACTTCGGGCGTAGTCACTTCGGGAGTTGTTTCCTCGGGAGTGGTAACTTCGGGAGTGGTAACTTCGGGAGTGGTAACTTCGGGAGTAGTTTCTTCGGGCGTAGTCACTTCGGGAGTGGTAACTCCGGGAGTCGTTACTTCAGGAGTTGTTATTTCGGGAGTAGTCTCCTCGGGAGTGGTCTCTTCAGGATTGTTCGAATCCACCTCGGAAAAAACAAAGGCGATACCACCTATAACGGCAACAACTAACAGGGCGCAGAAAAAAGAACGGGCAAAGCAGCGGGCGTTGGGGTTTTTGGCACCGATAGCGTGCACCAACAAGAATATCCAACCGATTACGGGGATGGCATACAGAACAATGCGCCAAAAATAATTCCAAGCAGTAAGAGGTCTGTATCTCTTATAGATAAGCCTGTCGTTTTCTCCGCGCGTTTGTTTAAGGGCTCTTTTTTTGGCTTTTTTTGTTTTTTGAGTGTTTTGATCGTTTTCCATACAGAACCTCACAAAATTTTATTATTTGCAAAAGTGGTTGAGTATATTGTAGCACAAAGAACCAAAAATGTCAACCGCAACAATATAAATATTGTTGGCGGAGTGCAAAAAAAGAGAGTACCGAGCACCCTCTTTTTTGCTTAATAACGAATTATTCTTTTTTGAGTGTATCCTCTTGTCCGCGGTAGACCACGAATTTGCAGAACAAAAACTCAAGAACAAAGTTGGCAAGCATAGTAATTGCCAAAATCAAAAAGTCGTGTGCGCCTGCCGATTCTGCCAAGCTTCCAAGATAGGTGGAAAGGGGGGTAAAGACTGCATAAAAGCCGAGCACCTTTGCCATAGCAATTGGAACGTTAGCGGCAGATTGGAAGGTGAACTTGCGATTGAGCGTAAAGTTCCACACGATCGAAAGCAAGAGAGATGTCAGATACGGAATCCAATAAGTCTTAATGAAAAGCTCCAAAAGGGCGAACGAGCCAATCTGAATCAGTCCTGCGGAGATAGAGAACAGGGTGAATTTTACAACCTGCAAAATCTGCTTTTTCTTATTATCCATAGTCCTCTCCTTAAATTGCCATTGTGTAGCAGCGGCGACGCTTGTGCTGTTCTTTATCAAAGTATCTCCACATACCGTGAACCGCTTTGTTGGTTTCCAGCATAGGTCCTGTTTCGCAGCACACCACTTTTTTGTCAATACACTTTTGGGTGAGTGTATCCATCAAAATGGCGGGAACACCAAACATTTGGTGACGGGGGTCAACTGCAACAAAATACATCTCCAGCGTATCGTTGGGCAGCTTTAACGCCTTTAACATATGCACGATGCCGAACGGGAACATTTTGCCATCGGCTTTTTTAAACGCCTTTGCAAGAGAGGGGACCATAACGCCGAACGCCACAATGTGACCTTCCTTATCCTTA
The DNA here is from genome assembly GCA_015065205.1 of Oscillospiraceae bacterium. Lineage (GTDB taxonomy): Bacteria > Bacillota > Clostridia > Oscillospirales > CAG-272 > UMGS1865. The sequence goes on along the minus strand of SVQS01000097.1, from coordinate 3,105 downwards.
ACCGAGCAGATGTAATCAAGATCGACCAAGGGGATGTAATTGTCGATCATATTCTTAATGACCTCGTCGGTGAGAGGAACGGTACCGTAAAGGATAGCCTCGGCTTCATCGATGACCTTAAATGCTTCAAAAGCATCGTTATACAAAACCTTTCTATCGGTGTAGGTAACGACGGTGTATTTTCCGCTATCCAAGAGACGTTGCGAAAGCTTTTGAATACGCGGATGCACCTCGGCGGGGCAGGAGATCTTGTATTCGATCCAGTCGATCGACTTGGAAAGCCCCAAGCGCTCCATGTGTTCCATATAATAGGGATGGTTATAGAACGTAACCGACATATTCAACTGATCAAAGCCCTCAACAAGCATACCTTGATGGTCGGTGTCGTTAAAGCCCATAGGCCCCATAATTTCGCCAAAGCCGCGTTCGCGTCCCCAAGCGATGACCGCATTGAGAAGTGCTTTTGAGACCTCGTAATCGTCAATAAAGTCAAAGCGCGTGTAACGGATGGTGTTTTGCTTCCATTTTTCGTTATACGCGTGGTTGATCAGTCCTGCAATTCTGCCAACGATCTCGTCGTTCTTATATGCCAAAAACAGACGCGTCTCGCAGAACGCATAGGAAGGATTTTTCTCTTTTGTGAATGTATCTATTTCATCTTCCCTCAAAAACGGGACGAAAAATTCATTATTGCGGTACAGCTTATTGGGGAACTCGACCCAACGTACCAAATCCTTTTTCGTCAGCACTTCTTTAATAGTAATACTCATAAATATACTCCTGTTCTTTTATTTAGAGTCATAGGTGCGACGGCTTATTATAACACATTTTATCGAAAAAGTCAAGAGGGGCACGCCTTGCACGAAAATGGGGAACCGGGAAGTGTAAAAGTTTGCCCGATATATCTTGACAAAATTCGATATTTGTGGTATAATCTCTCTTGTGAGGGAGTAGTAAGCGCTCTGATGCGTAACAAGTCAACATCCTGGCCTTTAGGTCTGGCTTGTTTTAAATTGCGAGACTCATGTATGTTTGCAGCCTACATGGAGTCTTATTTTTGTATTTGATGCCAAGTATGGTTGTTCCATACTTGGATTTTTTGTTTTTTATAGGAGGAAAAAATGGAATTTTTCGGTTTTACTTTTTTTGACTCTCTTGAGGGGCGTGATCTTTTGTTGGCTGCTGCAGCCGTTTTTATTGTGGGTCTCATCCTTACCATTAAGGGCGGAGACTGGTTTGTTGATTCGGCATCTTGGTTTGCAGAAGCAACCGGAATTCCAAAGTTTGTAGTAGGTGCTACTATCGTTTCGTTTGCAACCACACTCCCCGAAATGTTGGTATCTGTCAGAGCAGCAATGAATGGCTCAGCGCAGCTCGCAATCGGCAATGCGATTGGATCTGTAACCGCCAACATAACACTCATTCTGGGGATTTCTTTGCTCGCTATGGCGGGTGTTGTTAAGAGATTTGCCTTTTTCGTTAAGGGTGGACTTCTCCTTGCCGCTATTGTAGGACTCACGGTTCTTTCTTGGGGCGGCGCATTACCCATAGATGCTGTACGCATCCTGGGAGCCATCTTCGTTATCTTTATGATCAGTAACGTTATTGAAGGTAGAAAGAATGCCAAAAATGATAGCAAAGAAACCTACGAAAAGAGAAAGGTTCCGGGAAAGATTATCCTCTTTGTTTTGGGAACCGCAGCCATCGTATTTGGTGCAGAGTTCCTCGTTTCCTCGGGTAAGACCATAGCTTCCGGCATCGGCATCAGCGAAACCATCATCGGCTTCACCGTAATCGCTCTCGGAACATCGTTGCCTGAATTAGTAACTACCCTAACGGCTATCCGCAAGAAGGAAAACTCTCTTTCTGTTGGTAACATCATTGGTGCAAACATCATCGACACCACTCTTATCCTTCCCTTGTGTGCAGTTATCGGTGGCAAGGCACTCCCCGTAGATAGAGTAAACCTCATATTCGACTTTCCGGTATGCATCGCAGCTTGCGCAGTTGCAGTTATACCCACTATCTTCCAAGGTAAGTTCAAGAAGTGGCAAGGACGTGTACTCCTCGCAATTTATGCATTATACATGCTCTTCCTCGTGCTCAACGAATTGGGTATTGTGGCTCTTGGTTGATGGGGTAGAAGAACAGAATTGTGAAAATGAAAATGATATGACAAAAGGCACGCCCCGGGCGTGCCTTTTGTCATGGAAATGTTAGAAGTCGCCGGATTTTTAAATCCGCGGGAGTTAGGTTCGAAGGAAATCAATTATATAATTTCGAGTAATCTTAAAACACCTGTAATCGGGAGTCCTACGGAGAAGAGAAACAAAAAAACAGTCACAAAAATTTGTAGAAATTTGATCTCGGACAAATCCTTTTCTTTTTGTTTTTTATCAATATATCGTTGGTAATCGGGGTTGTCATACAAACGCGGAGGACGCCACCCGTTTTCTATCATGTGCACATAGAATACGGTAACGGGAATAGAAATGACGCCCATCAAAACGAATCCCCATCCAACAATGAGGTTGTTGTTTTGATTGATTCCGCAAATCACAATGCCTATCACCATCAAAAGCACATAAACTGCGTCGACGATGTGGTGAATCCTCTCTCTCTTTTTGAAAATTTTATATTGATCATCTTTTTGTGTAATTACTTTGTATCGCGCCACACTGTCACCGCCTTTCTTGCCTTTATTGTAGCATACTTTAAGCCGAAAATCAACTGTATTTTAGTACATCAACCAATGGTTTAATGCCGTTTGCGCTTTTGTAAATAATTTGAAGGGGCGACCATTGGTCGCCCGCGAATTGGGTTATAAGAGTTCCAATCGCCGGATTTTCAAATCCGCGGGCGGATTTGAAATGTTGCTCGCTTGCCGCCGCCTCGCAAGCGGTCGTCGCTCTGCGCGGTGACAGCGCATTCCAATCACGCCGAGGGCGTGTATATCATCAACACGAAGTGTTGTATATCATCCGCAACTTGTTGCGGTATATCATCAAGCCGCAGGAAAGATGCACGCTGACGCGTGATGAGATACAAGGGCGGTGAGCCGCCCTTGATGATATGCGCCGCACTTCGTGCGTCAATGATATACCA
>SVQS01000096.1 GCA_015065205.1 Oscillospiraceae bacterium | reverse complement strand
CCACGGTGCTCACCTCCTTTATTGTAAAAAAAGCTATGGCAGTTTTGAAAGCCTCCCTTTACACAAGGGAGCCTATGTATCTTGTGCTCTGATAATTTATACCATGCTTTATGCTTTCAAGAACAATCAGTACCATTGCTCAACAGAGCCCGACCAAAAGGTTCTTAAAAAGGCAATGTTCTTTTTTGTCTTTCGAAAATAAATAAAGCAATCCTTCTTCAGGCGGGAATATCCGCCAAAACGGTTTGGATTATAACCATCGATTAAAAATATACAATCCCCCGTTTTGTAAAGAAAACGGATTTTTACGGCTTTGATAGAGCTTATAGGACATTCCTTGTAAAATCCCCAAAGCAATCCTTTGCGTTTTACAACACCATTGTCCACCCAAACAACGCAAGCTTCTCGATTAAGCGTCCATAAAAAAAGGAAATCGATGGCGCCGAAAAGGAAGAAGAAAAGCAGACCTGCTCCTTTTTCTTCAACCAAACCAAAAGCTTCTTGCATAAGGCCTACCATTGAAAAGAAAAAGAATGAAAGGCTTGCTGTTGAAAGCAAGATCAAATCATATTTGGAAGCAATGATCTTTTTCATAACCCTCTCCTTAAAGTTCCGGTATCCTACAGTCTATTATATCATAAAGATTTCCGTTTGCCTACCCCTTACAGCAAATTTTCTTTGAAAATTTCTTGGTGTAAGCGGCACATACGGTGCACGGGGAGTCCAACAACGTTGAAATAGTCCCCCTTGATGCCCTCGATATATGCCGATGCAAGTCCTTGAATGGCATACGCGCCTGCTTTGTCGTAGGGCTTTGCGGCACGAACATAGTTGCAAATGGTCTCTTCATTCATCTCGTCAAAGGTGACGGTTGTGACCTCGTGGGCGACGCCTTGTACATCCTTGCCGATGAGGCAAATACCGCTGACGACCTCGTGATCTCTGCCCGAATAAAGGCGAAGCATTCTTTTTGCGTCCTCTTCGTCGTGGGGCTTGCCTAAGATTTCACCGTCAATGGCGACGATGGTATCCGACGAAATGATGACCGTGTCGGAAAGGTCACGTCCCTCTGCAATCAGAGCATCGCGCACAGCGATTCCCTTGCGGAGAGAAAGCTCCTCAACAAGCTTGTAGGGATTGGTGATGTCACTGCTCTCGTCAGCCTCCAAGGTAATGACCTCGAATTTGACGCCAAGCATTTCCAAAATCTCGCGACGGCGCGGAGATTTGGATGCCAAAATGTATTTCATAGTGTTACACAGAGGTGGCTCTGTTTCCTTTCATATTATCTCGTAGGGCGGGGGCTTGCTCCCGCCGCTTTGTTTGCAAAAATCTCGGCGGCGGGAGCAAGCCCCCGCCCTACCGTTTCGATTTTACAACATAAGCCTTATTTTACATCACATCGGGGAAGAAAGCTCGGCTCTCTTCCCCACGATGGTTTATTTCTTCATCGAAATCGCCTTTTTTGCGGCTTCGGCAATCTTTGCGGGGGTGAGTCCGTACGCTTCGAGAAGCGCGGGAACAGTACCCGAATGTCCGTAGGTGTCATTCATACCAACGCGAATGACGGGAACGGGACAGCTCTCGCAAATTGCCTCGGTTACGGCTGCACCAAGTCCGCCAATGATGTTGTGCTCCTCGGCGGTAACGAGTGCGCCGGTCTCCTCGGCAGCCTTTGCCAAAATATCTTTATCGATGGGCTTGATGGTGTGAATATTGATGATACGTGCATCAATTCCGTCCTCTGCGAGGAGCTCTTTCGCCTCAAGCGCGAGAGAAACCATCAATCCGGTTGCCACGATGGTGACATCCTTACCGTCGGCAACGCAAACGCCCTTGCCAAGCTCGAACTTGTAGTCGGGGGTGTCGTTGATGACCGGAACGGCAAAGCGTCCAAAACGAAGATAGAACGGGCCATCTGTTGTCAGAGCCGCTTCAACTGCCGCTCTTGCTTCAACTGCATCCGAGGGGTTGACGATGGTCATACCGGGGATGGTACGCATCAGGGCGATATCCTCGTTGCATTGGTGGGTTGCGCCGTCCTCGCCAACGGTGATGCCTGCGTGGGTTGCGCCAATTTTAACGTTGAGATGAGGGTAACCGATGGAGTTGCGCACCTGCTCGAATGCTCTGCCTGCGGCGAACATTGCAAAGCTAGATGCAAACACAGTCTTGCCGGTGGTGGCGATTCCTGCCGCCACGCTCATCATATTGCCCTCGGCAATGCCGCAATCAAAGAATCTCTCGGGGCACGCCTTTTTAAACTTGATAGTCTTTGTCGCCTCTGCGAGGTCGGCATCAAGAACCACAAAATCGCACTTTTCTGCAAGCTCAACAAGAGCCGAGCCGTATGCTTCTCTGGTAGCCAATTTTTCTGCCATTTTGATACCCTCCTTACGCATTCAGTTCAGCCAACGCCGCGTCGCATTGCTCATCGTTGGGAGCGGCGCCGTGCCAATTGACCTTGTTTTCCATAAAGGATACACCCTTGCCCTTGACTGTTTTTGCAACGATGGCGGTGGGCTTGCCCTTAACAGTTTTTGCTTCATTGAAAGCCGCTTCGATTTGCTCGAAATCGTGACCGTCGATGGAAATAACGTGGAAGCCGAATGCTTCGAGTTTTTTATCGTGGGGTGTGGGGTTCATAACCTCGGTAACAGGGCCGTCGATTTGCAGTCCGTTCCAGTCGATAATGACGCAGAGGTTGTCGAGCTGATAGTGGGATGCAAACATGCAAGCCTCCCAAACCTGTCCCTCTTCGCTTTCACCGTCGCCAACGATGGTGTAAACGCGATAGTCCTTGCCATCGATCTTGCCTGCCAGCGCCATTCCTGCCGCAGAGCTGATGCCAAGCCCGAGTGAACCTGCCGACATATCCACGCCGGGCGTAAGTGTCATATCGGGGTGACCTTGCAGGCGTGCGCCGATTTTACGGAGCGTTGTCAATTCCTCCACGGGGAAATAACCGCGGTTTGCGAGCGCGGAATAAAGCCCCGGCGCGCAGTGACCTTTTGAAAGAACAAAACGGTCTCTCTCGGGCATTGCGGGGTTTGCGGGGTCTATATTCATTTCTTCAAAATACAGATACGCCAGAATGTCGGCGATGGAAAGCGAACCACCGGGATGTCCCGATTTTGCCGCGTTTGTACTCTTGATAATGCCAATGCGGATCTGTCTTGCAGCCTCACGCAACGCTTGCAGTTTGTTTTGCTCCATTTTGTACCTCCCACAGGGTTCAGACTTCCCTCTTATTATATCCCAATTATAAATATTTGTCAATATGAAAAAGAAAAAACAGAAGATTGGTTTTCAATGGAACAAGAATGTAAGAAAGTGCAGAGTGCAGAGTTATATGATACTTGATAGGGGCGAAGAGATTGCTTGCAATCTCGTGGCTGCTTGCCGCCTTTCATTAGGTCGCCCGCGCTTTTTGATGTACAATCACCAAAAATATTTCTGTATGCCATTCTAATTGATTGCTTTCTGTTAACTTTACTGTTAATTCCTATCTCTCTTTCTTGCCCTTTCTCTTTTTTCCAGCATCTTTTTGCGCTACCATTGATATTTTTTAGACATTTTTTGAAAAAACCCTTTACTTTTTTCGCGTTTTATGTTATGATATGGGATGAGATAGAAATTATCATCTTTTATTTAATATTTAATAGGAGGATTTATTTCCAATGGCTATTGAAAGAAGAAAGATTTCAATGGACGGTAACACCGCCGCCGCGCACGTATCCTACGCGTTTACGGAGGTTGCCGCAATCTACCCGATTACTCCTTCCTCTCCCATGGCAGAAGTAACCGACACCTGGGCTGCTACCGACAAAAACATTTTTGGTGAGCCCGCAAGAAACATCTTCGGTGACACTGTTAAGATGATGGAGATGCAGTCTGAAGCAGGTGCTGCAGGTGCCGTTCACGGTTCCTTGGCAGCAGGTGCTCTCACCACCACCTACACCGCTTCTCAGGGTCTGCTTTTGATGATCCCCAATATGTATAAGATCGCCGGTGAGCTTCTCCCCTGCGTTATCCACGTTTCCGCTCGTTGCGTAGCATCTCACGCGCTCAACATCTTCGGTGATCACTCCGACGTTTACGCGTGCCGTCAAACCGGTTTTGCTATGATGGCTGAATCCAACCAACAGGAAATTATGGACCTGGGTGCTGTTGCACACCTCGCTACCATTAAGGGTCGCGTTCCTTTCCTCAACTTCTTCGACGGTTTCCGTACCTCTCACGAGATCCAAAAGATCGAAGCTTGGGACTACAAGGATCTTGAAGAAATGGTTGATAAGGATGCTATCGCCGCATTCCGCGCTCGCGCACTCAATCCTGAGCACCCTGTTCTCCGCGGCTCCGCTGAGAACGGTGACATCTTCTTCCAACACAGAGAAGCTTGCAACCCCTACTACGATGCACTCCCTGCAATCGTTGAGGAATATATGGACAAGGTCAATGCCAAGCTCGGCACCGACTACAAGCTGTTCAACTACTACGGTGCTCCCGATGCCGAAAAGATCATCATCGCTATGGGTTCCGTTTGTGACGCTATCGAAGAAGTTATCAACTTCAAGCTCGCTCAGGGTGAAAAGGTTGGTCTTGTAAAGGTTCGTCTGTACCGTCCCTTCGTTGCAGAAAAGCTCGCAGAGGCTATTCCCGCAACCGTTAAGAAGATCGCAGTTCTTGACAGAACCAAAGAGCCCGGCGCTCTTGGCGATCCCCTCTACCTCGACGTTGTTACCGCTCTTGCTACCACCGGTACCAAGGCTACCATCGTTGGCGGTCGTTACGGTCTCGGCTCCAAGGATACCACTCCCGCTTCCATCTTTGCAGTTTATGCAAACCTCGATAAGGCAGAGCCCAAGAACGGCTTTACCATTGGCATCGTAGACGACGTTACCGGTCACTCCCTTGAGGAGACCGCAGTTCCGGATACCGCATCCGCTGACACCATCTCCTGCAAGTTCTGGGGTCTTGGCGGCGACGGTACCGTTGGTGCTAACAAGAACTCCATCAAGATCATCGGTGACCACACCGACAAGTACATTCAAGCGTACTTCCAATACGACTCCAAGAAGACCTCCGGTATCACCATTTCTCACCTCCGCTTCGGTGATAGCCCCATCAAGTCTTCCTACTATATCAACAAGGCAAACTTCGTTGCTTGCCACAACTCCGCTTACCTCAAGAAGTATGATATGATCTCCGACGTTAAGCCCGGCGGTACGTTCCTTCTTGACTGCGCTTGGTCTGTTGACGAGCTTGACGAGCATCTGCCCGGTCAGGTTAAGGCTTACATCGCCAACAACAACATCAAGTTCATCATCATTGACGCTACTACCATTGCTACCAAAAAGATCGGTAACGCAAAGGTTAAGAACACCGTTCTGCAGTCCGCATTCTTCTCTCTTGCAAACATTCTTCCTAAGGATGAAGCAATCGAGTACATGAAGAAGGCTGCTTACAAGTCCTACATTAAGAAGGGCCAAGCAATCGTTGACCTCAACTATGCCGCTATCGATGCAGGCGCTGACGCTTACGTTGAAGTTAAGGTTCCCGAGGCTTGGAAGAACTGTGCTCCCGATGCTCCTAAGGCTGCATTTACCAGCAAGAGAGCTGACCTTGAAAAGTTCGTTAACAACGTTGTTAACCCCACCAACGCTATGGCAGGCGACAGCCTCCCCGTTTCCGCTTTCTCCGAGTATGTTGACGGTACCTTCCCGCAAGGTTCTACCGCATCCGAGAAGCGCGGCGTTGCCGTTTACGTTCCTACCTGGAACCCCGAAGCTTGTATCCAATGTAACAGCTGTGCATTCGTATGTCCTCACGCGTGCATCCGTCCTTACGCGATGACCGAAGAAGAGGCTGCTAATGCTCCCGCAGCTACCAAGTTTACCGCTAAACCCGTTATTAAGACCAACTACAAGTTTACAATGGCTATCTCCCCCGCAGACTGCATGGGTTGTACCCTCTGCGTTAAGGCTTGCCCTGTAAACAACAATCCTAAGATGGGCAATCCTCTTGAAATGGTTCTCGCTTCTACACAAGCAGACCAACAGGCTCCTTGGGATTACGCTGTTGCTAACGTATCCGAAAAGAAAGAACTCATCAACGCAACCGTTAAAGGCAGCCAGTTCAAGCAGCCCCTGCTTGAGTTCTCCGGCTCTTGCGCAGGCTGTGCTGAGACCTCTTACGCTCGCCTTGTAACACAACTCTTCGGCGAGAGAATGTATATCTCCAACGCAACCGGATGCTCCTCCATTTGGGGTGGCTCCGCTCCCGCAACTCCCTACACCGTTAACCGTGAATCCGGCCGCGGTCCCGCTTGGGGCAACTCCCTGTTCGAGGATAACGCAGAGCACGGTCTCGGCATCGCCCTCGGTCAAAAGACCATTCGCGACCGCCTGATGGGCAAGGTTGCAGAAATGGCTGCTTCCGACAAGGCATCCGCTGAATTCAAGGCTGCTGCAGAGGCTTACCTCGCAACCGCAGACGACGGCGAAAAGAACACCGAAGCTACCGCCGCTCTCGTAGTTGAGCTCGAAAAGGCTGCAGCACAAGGCTGCCCCGTAGCTCCCGCAATCCTTGCTGAAAAGGATTACCTCTCCAAGAAGTCCGTATGGATCTTTGGTGGTGACGGTTGGGCATACGACATCGGCTTTGGCGGTCTTGACCACGTTCTCGCATCCGGCGAAGACGTAAACGTATTCGTATTCGATACCGAAGTTTACTCCAACACCGGTGGACAGGCGTCCAAGGCTTCTCAAATCGGTCAGGTTGCACAGTTCGCAGCAGCAGGTAAGGCTATCGGCAAGAAGAACCTTGCAGAAATCGCTATGTCCTATGGCTACGTTTACGTAGCACAGGTTGCTATGGGCGCTGATATGAACCAGCTCCTCAAGGCTCTCAAGGAAGCAGAAGCTTACCACGGTCCTTCCCTTATCATCGGCTACGCTCCTTGCGAAATGCACGGTATTAAGGGCACAATGCAGAACTGCCAGCTCGAAATGAAGAAGGCTGTT
>SVQS01000095.1 GCA_015065205.1 Oscillospiraceae bacterium | reverse complement strand
TCGTTCGTGCACTTTTGCACATCTTTGACAGTATGGGACTCAAGGTCGCTCTCTGCGCGCCTACGGGACGCGCGGCAAAGCGCCTTTCCGAGTCGACCTCTTGTGAGGCAAAGACCATTCACCGCCTGCTCGAATACGGCGGCGACGAAACGGGCGGACACGCTCGCTTTCAGCGAAATGAGACCAATCTACTCGACGAACACGCCATCATAGTGGACGAGGCATCGATGGTTGATAATGCACTGATGTCTGCGCTTTTGCGTGCCATCAAGCCGGGGGCGCGTCTGGTTATCATAGGCGACGCCGATCAGCTCCCTTCGGTAGGCGCGGGCAACGTGCTTTGTGATCTGTTACAAAGCGAACGCTTTGCTACGGTTCGTCTTGAAGAAATTTTCCGTCAAGCGCAAGAAAGTCTCATTGTTACAAACGCACACGCTATTAATCACGGTCAGATGCCGCGTCTTGACGTAAAAGACAACGACTTTTTCTTCTTGCCACGCGCAAATGATTACGAGATTGCCGAAACGGTGGCAGGGCTGTGCAGTGTCCGTCTGCCGCGCACCTATGGTGAGATGGGCGTAAAGGGCGTGCAGGTCATTGCTCCCTCGCGCAGAGGTGAAACGGGAACCGAGCACCTCAACGTGCTTTTGCAAAGTGTGCTCAATCCTGCAACCCAAAACAAGCGCGAATACAAATTCCGCGAGATCGTCTTCCGCGAGGGCGACCGCGTTATGCAGATCAAAAACAATTACGACATTTATTGGGAGCGCGAGGACGGCTCTTGGGGCAACGGCGTTTTCAATGGTGATATCGGCACAATTCTTCGCATAGATTATCCCGACGAAAAAATGCAGATCGAATTTGATGACCGCCTTTCCGATTATGACTTCAATATGCTTGACGAGCTTGAGCCCGCTTATGCTGTAACCGTGCACAAAAGTCAGGGCAGTGAATATCCTATCGTAGTGCTTCCTCTTGGCTCGGCATCCGAAATGTTGCTCTCCCGCAACCTCTTCTATACTGCCGTCACCCGTGCACAAAATATGGTCATTCTTGTAGGACGTGAGGATAAAATCCGCACAATGGTCGAGAATAACCGCCAATCAATGCGCTATACGGGGCTGTGCCGTTGGCTTGGCGAGGTGGAATGATGCACGCGATAATCTATCTGCGAGATTTGCTCTTTCCGCCTAAATGTGCGGCTTGCCATACGCTTCTTGCGTGGCATTCGCCCACAGGAGAGCCCGCTCCTTCTCTTTGTTCAAATTGTCTTGCCGAATGGGAAAGCGAGGAGCTGGAAACTTGCGGTATCTGTGCTCTCCGAGTAAGCGAATGTGAGTGTATGCCCGAGCGGATGCGCAAGGCAAAGTGTATGAGTTTTAGAAAACTGGTCTATTACGTCCCAAGCAAACGTACGCTTGTACAAAACCGACTCATTTACCTCATCAAACGCAAAAATCACGACCGCGCGTATGCTTTTTTGGCTTCGCGTCTTTCTCAAATGGCAGAGGATGTCATCAAAAAAGAAAATTTGGCGCGCGAGGATGTTATTGTCACCTATTTGCCGCGCACGCGTCGGGCACATCTGCAAAACGGCATCGACCAAGCCGCTGAGCTTGCACGTCGTGTAGCCGAGAACTGTTCGTTCCAAATGAAGCCGCTCTTGTGCCGCTCGCGCGGTGGTGAGGAGCAGAAAAAGCTGACACCCGTGGAGCGCATCCGCAATGCGCGCGGCTCAATCGATTTGCGAAAGGATGCAGACCCTCGCGATAAGGCAGTGCTTCTCATCGACGATATCGTGACCACGGGTAACGGAATGGCGAGGTGCACAAAGCTGTTGCGCCGTGCAGGATGTCGCGCCGTTTACGCTCTTGCGGTTGCTTCCGACGTTTACAACAAGGATCTGCACTGATATCTTTTATCTGTGATTTAGAATTTTTAGAAAAGATATTGATTTTAATGGAAAAATAATGTATAATAAACTCGAAGAACTGTAAAGGGAAGGGGGCAATGCTTGTGAAAAAGTCGGAACCGACAAAAAAAGCGGCGGCACAAATACGTCAAAGCTCTGCAGGGCGACCTAAAAAGCGTCCGCGCCAGGGCATTTTTGAGCGTGTAAAATCCCTTTTTCAAAAGTTTCAACTCAGTCGAAACATCGGCATTGACCTTGGCACCGCAACCGTTTTGGTTTACGTGCAGGGCAAGGGCATTGTGCTCCAAGAGCCCTCGGTGGTGGCAATCGACACCAACACCGACCGTATCTTAAAGGTAGGCATCGAGGCACAGCAGATGCTGGGCCGTACCCCCGGCAACATTGTAGCCGTCAGACCTCTGCGTGATGGCGTTATCAGCCAATACGAGGTCACCCTTAAGATGATTCAGTATTTCATTCGCCGCGCTTGCGGAAATCTCTTTTTCCAGCCGCACGTTATGATCTGCATTCCCTCGGGGATTACCGAGGTCGAGGAAAAGGCCGTGCTTGATGCCGCACGCGAGGCAGGTGCGCAAAAGACCTACCTGATCGAAGAGCCCGTTGCCGCCGCTATCGGCGCGGGGTTGAACATCTATGCCCCCATCGGCAATATGGTTGTCGACATTGGCGGTGGAACCACCGACGTAGCTGTCCTTTCTCTTGGTGGCGTTGTTGTATCGCGTTCCACCAAAATTGCGGGCGATAAATTCGACGAAGCCATCATTCGATACGTCAGAAGAAAGTATAACGTGCTCATTGGTGAGCGAACCGCCGAGGCGGTGAAGAAGCAGATCGGCGCAGTTTACGACCACCCCGAGGCTGTTCACGTTGAGGTGAAGGGAAGATGCATCCGCCAAGGGCTTCCCAAGGTGATCACTATCAGCTCCAAGGAGATGATTGAGGCTCTTGCCGAGCCTGTAACGGCGATTCTCGATGCCATCTGTTGGGTGATTGAAAACACCCCGCCCGAATTGCTTGGCGACATTTTACATAACGGCATTGTGATGACGGGAGGCGGAAGTCTACTTTACGGCTTCGACCAGCTTGTCACGCAAGTAACGGGAATTAAGACAAGAGTCGCAAAGAATGCGGTATCTTGCGTAGCGATAGGAACGGGCAAGTCTCTTGACAACCTCGACCTTTTGCAAGAGGGTGCAATTAATATTTCAAGAGATAAGAGAAGCCGCGCGTAACGCGAGTTCAAACTTTTAGTGACCTTGCAAGAAAGTTTTTGATAAAACTTTTTTCAAAAAGTTTTTGCCCTCAAGGCGCGTAGCCTTGTCGCCGTCCGCAGACGGCGAAAGAAGACTTCGGCGTTTCTTTTTGATAACTTTTTCTTTGCGCCTCCATTTTGCAAAGAAAAAACGGCTATGGAGTTTATGTAAACAAACAAGCTGTTTGTTAACGAAGATTTGTCAGCCGCTTTTTTCTTTTGACGAAATAGGCGCAAAAGAAAGAAAGCAAGGCTACGCGTTGCTCCGCCGCATTGGCTTCGCCAACGCCCAAAAAAGAAAAGCGCCGCAAATGGGGGGCGCCGCCCCTCCACCCCGCAAGCTTTTGGAAAAGCTTGACCAAAACTTGCTCACGGTGACACTTAAACTTTTAACAATGCAAGACGGTGATTTTTTCACCGTCTTATGTATTAGCACATACATTAGATCGAATCCCAAAAAGGAGAGCATATATGAAATACCTTATCCAAAATCGCAAGCCCGCATCGATTTTCCGCTTCTTTGAGGAGATCTGTGCCATTCCGCATCCGTCCTATCACGAAGAAAAGATTGCAGACTACCTCTGCGCCTTTGCCGCTGATCACGGACTGGAATACTATCGCGACAATTTGCACAACGTGCTTATCAAAAAGCCCGCGACTCCCGATAGAGAGGGAGATGCACCCTTGATGTTCCAAGGGCACACCGATATGGTCTGCGTCAAGACCGCTGACTCCACTATCGATTTTATGAAGGATGGGCTTGCGTTGTATCTTGACGGTGACTTCTTGCGCGCCAAAGGCACTACGCTTGGTGCTGACGATGGCATTGCCGTTGCCACAATGCTCGCGCTCCTTGATGGAGAGCTTTCCTCGCACCCCGCGCTCGAGTGTCTGTTCACCTCTGCCGAAGAGGTTGGACTTGATGGGGCAGAGGGCTTTGATTATTCCAAAATCACAGCGCGCAAAATGATCAATATGGATAGCGAGGATCTCGGTATCGTCACTGCGGGATGTGCCGGCGGTTTGCGCTCCACGTTGACAAAGAAGTGCGAGAGCAGTCCCGTCAAGGGAGAATGCCTAAAGGTTTCCGTGCAAGGGCTGTTTGGCGGACACTCGGGTGTCGATATCTGTTCCGGTCGCGCCAACGCGAACAAGCTGATGGGGCGTCTGCTCGCCAAATGGCAAAAAGCCGAGGATGAGGCACACCTCATTTCCTTGAACGGTGGATCGAAGGACAACGCTATTCCAAGCATCTGCGAGGCTGTTATTGCAACTGCGGATGCACGAAAGACGACTGCCCTTATTCAACAAACTGCCACCGAGATTGCCGCCGAGCTGGCGAAGGATGACCAAGGATTTTTCGTTACCGCCACTCCTTTGTCTGCACCCGAGATGATGTTCTCGGCAATCGACACAGCACAACTGATTGCCATTCTCGCAACGGTTGACAACGGCGTTAAGGAAATGAACTACAACATTAAGTCTTTGCCCGAGTGGTCGCGCAACCTTGGTGTTATCACAACAACGGGTGATGCGGTTGAATTCGTTTTCTCGTCTCGTTCTGCCATTGAGAGCCGCTTGGATGCTTCCATTGACGAGCTTGATTCTCTTGCTCGCATTACAGGATGCGTCACCAAGCATTACAGTCGCTACCCCGGTTGGGACTATGCGCCCGTCTCGCCTCTGCGTGACCTTTACCTGCGTGCCTATCGCGAGACGACCGGCAAGGACGCCATCGTTGACGTTATCCACGCCGGACTTGAGTGTGGCATCATCGCCTCCAAACTTCCCGGCCTTGACGTTATCTCCGTCGGACCCGATATGCGCAACGTGCATACTCCCGACGAACGCCTCAACCTCGCCTCTGTCGAGGTCTTTTGGAAAATTATCGAAAAGTTGATAGAGCTTATGTAATGTTTGTGGGGAAACCTTTTTCGCGAAAAAAGGTTTCCCCACACCCCTTCCAAAAAGCTCTCTAACAAAAATTACAAAATGGAACTCTAAAGACTCGGATAGACGGGCGGCGCGAGGTGTAAAACCTCGCTCGTGCTGTCGCAAGCGGCTAGGCACCGCCAAGACCCTATCCGCTAAGAAGAATGATACCGCAGACTGTCAGAACGCCAAGTTGCCGCAGGCAACTTTTGTGACACGAGCCGCAGCGAGACCCACTAACCCTATCCGCTAAGAGAGTTGATTTCAATTCGTAAAAAACGATAAATGTGTATTAAAAAATGAAATTTACACTTGACATTGACGTAGCGTCAAGTGGTATGATATAATTAAGAGGGGGTGATGGAATGAACAAAAAGCAACTTTGGGACATAACCGAGGTTTGTAATATGCTTGGTACAACATCGCGGACACTTCGGTTTTATGAAGAAAAAGGATTGATAAAGAGCACAACCGAGGGGCTTTCCCATCGCCGCTGTTATACCGAGCAACAGCTGGCACAAATCATCAATGTGTTATCCTTGCGCAAAATGGGACTTTCCTTAAAAGCCATCTCACAACTTTTGGCAAAAGATATTGATTTGCGTGACGCGGTTCTCTCCAAACGCGTTGAGATATATGCATCGGTTCATTCCAATCTGCAAGAATTGGAACGCTTAAATGGTGTGCTTGCTCGCATAGAAGCAGGGCAGGATGTTTTTCAAAAAGAGGCGGATAAAGAATTTTTCATTGCGCCAACAGAGCTTTCTAAAAGATGCGCCCAAGCGATTGTGAATGGGGAGCACAATGCTCTTTATGAGCACATCAGTCCGCGGCTTCTGCAATATATGCCGCGAGAGGTTTACATTGCCGTACGCGCCGATACGCTGTCACCTCTGGGTGAATTTGTATGCTTTGACGGCGAAGAAATAGAAGGGGAATATAATCAAATCCACCGTTTTCATGCAAAATATACCAAGGCGGGGCTTTTGATAACCCTCGTGATTTACAATGAAAAGATCGACGGCCTGTGGCTTGGTTATTATGATACCGCAGAAAGGAGAAATGTATGAGAAAAACATTTATTTCAGTTACTTTACTGTGCTCAATGTTGGTTTTGTTAGCGTCTTGCCAAGTGAATTGGTTTGACAAGCATTATGAGGTTTCGTGGTGGGTGATTGCAATTCCTGCTGCGATGTTTTCACTCATTGTCTTTGTATGGGCGGGTAAACATATCGCATCTAAAAAATATATCTGTTCTAAATGTAATGGGGCGTTCTATCCAAAATGGTGGAAAGCGGCAATTTCACTTCACGTAAATGATGATCGGGTTTTTAAATGTCCTCATTGCGGCAACAAAGGATTTTGCCGTATATCAAGAGAAACGGAGAATTGACTATGCGCATATATTATTTGATTGCAATTGTGGCCAACATTATTGCCGTTGTGGCTTTTCATAAAAGTATAAACATATCGGTACTATCGATTTTGCCGCTTTTTTTCATTGCGCTAATACTTTTCCAAGCCGCGCTGTTCAAAAAAGAAAAGATTGAGAACGGTTTTCGAACCGCTTACGGCTCACCCTTTACCGCCGAGGAAGAAAATGGCATGACCGGTTTTGCGGCAACGGCACTCTACGCCGCTATCCCTTTGATGATCCCATTTATCTTTTTCTTTCCGTCTGCTGTCAAGGTTTTATTGTCTTTTATCATCTATGCCTTGGCTTTTGCCGCTGGTTTGTTTACCTATCGTATCAAAAACAAAGACGCTCTAAAAGACCGCTTTGACAAAGAGGAGACAGAACGCCGCGAGCAAGAGAAAAAAGAATCGATGGGAGAATGGAAATAAACCTTCAACGCCTCACGCTTGGTGGGGCGTTTTTGTGTTTTTCTATTGTAGGTGCGACCTTTGGTCGCCCGTTTTTCATTTCCTTAATTTCGGACACAAAAAACTTAATAAAAAATGAAAACGGGCGTTGTTTTTTGACAAAATTTGTGATACAATGATAATA
>SVQS01000094.1 GCA_015065205.1 Oscillospiraceae bacterium | reverse complement strand
CCATCCAGCGCGAGCTTTGCCACTTCTCTACCCATGCGTCCGCCAACGCCGCATATCAGAATATTCATTCCTTCAATTCCTTTCCTCAAATCAAGCCGTGCTGACGCATCAGCGCGTAGAGCTTTTCGGCATTTTGGGGTTCCATAGGTGTCAGAGGCAGGCGCAAACTGTTCTCACCAAAGCCCATAGCCGCCATTGCCGCCTTTACGGGAATGGGGTTGACCTCGCAGAAAAGTGCGTTTACGAGCTCGAGAAGATCCAACTGCATCTTGGCACTGCCTGCAACGTCGCCTGCGAAGAACTTATGGCACATTTGTGAGGTTTCCTTGGGCATCAGGTTAGAAAGAACCGAGATAACACCCTTGCCGCCCAAAGAGAGTACGGGAACGATCTGGTCATCATTGCCGGAGTAGATATCCATTTTGCCGCGAACGAGGGATGCGAGCTCTGCAATTTGCGATATGTTGCCGGAAGCCTCTTTGATAGCAACGATGTTGGGATGGTCTGCAAGAACTGCCGCACTTGCAGGAAGCAGATTGCAACCCGTACGCGAGGGCACGTTATAAAGGATGCAGGGCTTAGTGCTGGCATCTGCCACCACCTCAAAGGATTTGATCAGTCCCTTTTGTGTAGCCTTGTTATAGTAAGGGGTTACGAGCAGCATGGCATCGGCGCCGACTTCACAAGCAAATTTAGTCAAATCGATTGCGTATGCCGTATCGTTAGAGCCTGTACCCGCAATAACGGGAACACGGCCGTTTACTTTTTTAACTGCGTATTCGATAACGTCGCGGTGCTCCTTATCGGTAAGTGTGGAGCCTTCACCCGTTGTG
Organism: Oscillospiraceae bacterium; assembly: GCA_015065205.1. Classification (GTDB taxonomy): domain Bacteria; phylum Bacillota; class Clostridia; order Oscillospirales; family CAG-272; genus UMGS1865. Next base: position 6,306 of record SVQS01000094.1, on the reverse strand, counting down.
CCGCAAGCAACGATGGCATCAATCCCCTCTGCAATCTGCCACTCAATCAGGCGGCCGAATTGCTCGTAGTCTACCTCGTTATTGATAAAAGGGGTAACGATGGCGGTTGCCGCACCTGTAAAAACTGTTTTCTTCATAATATATCTGTGTCCTTTCGGTTATGTTTCGTCGTGTTTATAAAAGGGATAGGCGGTTTTGTCTGCCTCTGTAATTTTTCGCATCACGCGGCAAGGAACACCTACCGCAACCACATTTGCAGGAATGGATCTTGTAACAACACTCCCTGCACCGATAACGGTATTATCGCCGATTTCGACGCCTGCGAGAATCGTGCTACCCGCACCGATCCACACATTGTTTCCAATTGTAATCGGTTTTGCAATCTCAACTCCTGCCTTGCGGAGTTCGGGATCGATTGCGTGCTCTGCCGTTGTAAAGCAGCAATTGGGAGCGATAAAAACGTGATCACCAAAGGTGACCTTTGCACCATCGGTGATAATTAAGTTATGGTTGGAGTAGAAGTAATCCCCTACGGTAATATTGTAGCCGTAATCGCACCAAAACGGCGGTGTTATGATGACTTCTTCTCCCATACTCCCCAACAATTCGGAAAGGATTTTTCGGTGTTCTTCTCTATCATTCGGAGAGAGTTGATTGTAGCGGTAGCACTTTTCTTTTCCAATGCGAATCTGTTCTTCGTATGCGGGATTGTAGCACCCTTGAAAGAAACAATCGATGGGAACTATCGGCTTTTCGCTCATTTTGAGGTCTCCTTTCTTTGTCGGTTGTCAATTGAAAAGGCAGAGGTACGCAAAAGAGCGTACCCCTGCCCATAAAAGCCGTTCGGGACGGCACTTTGACAGGATGTGGATAGCTCTCCGCATTTCTGCGACAACACGGCGGATATTTTCCGCAATGCCAGGAACGGTCTCGCGCCACTTTCCGCCCTTCGGCACCCAAGCCCTTCTCCGCCGCAACGCCTGCGCAGGCTTTCACACGTCGGATACTCATCTTGTAGTGCGCCTCTATCATTTGAAGTCATTATAGCACAAGAAAAAAGATTTGTCAATGCTTTTTTCTCAATTTCGCATCAGAATATCAGTTATAAATGGGAAACTTTTCACACAGAGCCATAACTTCGGCGGTAACGCGCTCGCGGTTGCCCTCAAAATCGGTTGCAATGTCCTTGATCCAAGCGGCGATCTTGAGCATTTCCTCTTCTTTGAAGCCACGGGAAGTGACTGCGGGAGTCCCTACGCGAATACCGCTTGTAACAAAAGGTGTTTCGGGATCGTTGGGGATAGCATTTTTGTTGACGGTGATGTGTACCTCGTCAAGACGTTTTTCCATCTCCTTGCCCGTAATGCCAAACGCGCGCAGGTCGATGAGCATCAAGTGATTGTCGGTGTCTCCGGAAACTACGCGGAAGCCTGCCTCTGTCAAAGCCTTGCAAAGAACCTTTGCATTTTTAACGATCTGCTTTTGATATTCCTTAAATTCATCGGTCATCGCTTCGCCAAAGGCAACGGCTTTGGCAGCGATAATATGCATCAGAGGACCACCTTGTGTACCGGGGAAAATCGCTTTGTCGATCTGCTTTGCGTATTGTTCACGGCAAAGAATCAGACCGCCGCGCGGTCCGCGCAGAGTTTTGTGAGTGGTGGTGGTAACAACATCGGCGTAAGGAACCGGGCTGGGATGGAGTCCTGCCGCAACCAGACCTGCGATGTGTGCCATATCGACCATATAGATAGCACCTACCTCATCGGCAATTTCGCGAATCTTTGCAAAATCAATGGTACGGGAGTAAGCACTCGCACCCGCAACAATGAGTTTGGGCTTACATTCAAGAGCAATGCGGCACATTTCTTCGTAATTTAGCATTTCGGTTTCATCGTCAACGCTATAAGGAACGATGTTGAAGTATTTACCCGAGATGTTGACGGGAGAACCGTGGGAGAGATGTCCACCGTGTGCAAGGTTAAGACCCATAACGGTATCGCCGGGATTGAGGAAAGCAAAGAATACGGCCAAATTTGCGGAAGCACCGCAGTGAGGCTGTACGTTTGCGTGCTCTGCGCCAAAGAGCTTCTTTGCTCTCTCGCGCGCAATATCCTCTACGATATCAACGTATTGGCAACCACCGTAGTAACGCTTGCCGGGAAAGCCCTCGGCATATTTATTGGTCAGCACCGTTCCTGCCGCCAAAAGAACTGCTTTGGAAACGATGTTTTCGGATGCGATCAGTTCAATATTGTGGCGTTGACGAGTCAACTCCAACTCACACGCATCAAAAACCTCTTTATCGTAATTGACAAGTTCATCAAAAAAGTTCATAGTCTTTTCCCTCCTCGGAACAAATATGCTTTAGTATATCAAAAAAACGGCGGTTTGTCAAGTAGAACCGCCGTTAATTTGTAATCTTTTTCAGTTAAATAGCAATATTTTTCCAACCATCTTTTGTCATCGTCAAAACCGAGCCAATACCGCTTGCCTTGATGATTTGCAGGGCTTTATCAAAGCCGTAAATAAGATGGTCTTTGTTGTGTGCATCAGACGAAAGCACAACATTTCCCCTCTTCTCGGCAATACGGTGCAAAAAGATGGGCGCAGGATATGGAGTTGTGCGATATCCGCGTGCCATAGCCCCTGTGTTGACCTCAAAAATAATGTCTTTTTCGAGGAGTGCATCAAGGGCTTCGAGCCCTGCCTTGATATAACGTGGGTCGCTCGTATCAAAAATAGCGGCGCGCTCGTCAAATTTGGTTAAAAGGTCAAAGTGACCAACAATATCGCATTGTGTATCTTCCTCCACTCCGGCAACTGCCTCAAAATAGGCCTTGGCATAGATGATCGGATCACAGCCACAATGCTTCTCTATAGCATTTTTTGTGGCTTGAGCGGATAAATCGACAGAACAGAGCTCTCCGCCCAAACACAGATAGTGAACCGAACCTATGACGTAGTCATAGATCTTGGTCGGCACACCACTTTGCGAATCCTGCTCAATACCGCACAAAATTTTGATGCGATCGGCATAGACTGCCTTCAAGCGTTCAATCTCTTTGCGGTATTCCTCTTCTACTTCCAAAGATTTCATGCCGAACACGGCAGAGTTTGGATGAAAAGAGTGCTCCGAAAATCCCAACACCTCTATACCCGCGTCGATTGCAGACAAAACGATCTCCTCTGCCGTGTGTTTTCCGTCGGCAAAGCTAGTGTGTGTATGCAAGTTGCTTTTGGTAAGGAGTTGCAGATTCATTCGGAGCACCTCATTGTAATATTGGTTATTGCAGAGCATTTGCAATGCTCTCGCGAACGTGAGCGGAAAGCTCGTTCAATTTCATATTTTGTACGGTTTCTTTATCGATGACCTCGATCACATCAAGCTCAACCTTGCTGGATTTGAGTATCTTATTTTTTGCGATTTGATTCGTTCCTTTGGTCGTTATGACTACAACAGGGGCCTGTGCTCGTTTTGCAAGCAGGAATGCCCCCTCCTTGAACTCAAGGAGTTCGCCCGATTTGCTTCTTGTGCCCTCGGGATAAATGCCCATAATCATTTGCTCGCTGACGACAAGCTCGGCGGCACGCTTAATAGTACGCATAGCACGCATTGCATTTTGGCGGTCAATTGCCAAAAAGCCTGCCTCATGAATGTAAGGACCTACAGCAGGAATTTTGAAATTGGAAGGCTTGGAAACAAAAGCGATCTTTCTTCCCTTCACCTTTGCCAACACAACTACGGGGTCAAAATTGGAAATGTGGTTGGAAACGAGCACAAAGGGCTCATTGGGAAACTGCTCCATTCCGCGAAAATCAATCTTGATACGCAGAAGCGTGGTTATCCAATCACATACAAACCAAATAAGGCCGTAAACATTGAGTGTTTTTTCAATCGGGTCTTTCTTTGGGAGAAAAATGGTAGAAAACCACAAAACCAAGAAAAAGGACGCATTAAACGCGGCAAACAGTCCCACAAAGATTGGCAAAAGCCACAACCAGTGAATGCTTGTGCCAAAGGTGAACAGAATGCTACCCAAAGCGGAGAATGCTAAAAAAATGTAAGTAAGCATAAAAACTGCCTTTCTTATACCTCGGCAGTTGCAATCTCCTTCTTCTTTGCAAGCTTGCCGGTTTTAACTGTGTAGGATGTAACGCCGAGAACGGTCTCGCCGTCGATTTGGAGCGCGGTAGGACGGTCGAACTCAACCGTTACCTCGTGCCCTGCAACAGACTCGAATTTCTTGGTGTGCTTAACGTGCTCGCCCTTGAAAATAGAGGGAAAGATCATTAAGGTGTGCAAAGCACCCGAGTGGTGCAGAATACCAAAGGAAACCTTGCCTTCGGGATCGAAACGGTCCTGATTAGGGGTAACCATCATACCGCCGCCATAGTATCTGCCCTTCATTGTGGGGGCGATCCAAACCTTTTTGTATTCCTTGGTAACGCCGTCAACCGTAACCTTTGCGTTGGTGGGCTTAAAATGGAACAAAAGTCCTTTGATAGCAATCGCGGTGTAATCAACGGGCTTGTCGGATTTTGCCTTGAGTCTATCCCCCTCTTCACAGCAGTAGCCGTCGATACCGTAACCGATGCCATTGATGAAATAAGAGGTCTTACCGTTAACGGTGACCGTTGGCAAATCCTTGATGTATTTGTGCAGAGGAATGAGTGCGGTATCATCATCTGCAACGTCTTTTTTGAAATCGTTGCCGCTGCCGGCTGCAAAATAGAAGAGATTTTTGGGAAGTGTTAAACCTACGTTTTCGTTTACAAAGCGGTTGATTGTTCCGTCGCCGCCCGAAAGAATAACGGTATCGTTTTCAAGGTCGATGCTTGCCCAAAAATCGGCGTAGCTCTTGATGGAAGAAAGATCCACCATCTTTGCATCCTCAGGTACAGAATTGCCCAAAAGCAGACGGGAATATTCCAATCCCTGTTTATTACCGGAAAGGGTGTTATAGAGAATATAATGCATGGTATGTCTCCTTTGATAGGTGAGTTTAGGCGTTTTTTGTCGAAAAAACACATTATCAAAGAGAATTATACCATATTCTATTATATTCGGTCAAGCCAAATGGTTTGGGCAATTGGGGGCAAATGCACAAAAATTGTACTATCAATGAGATTATACTATATTTTGGAAGAAAAGTCAACAACATTTTAAGGAAAAATTTGGGGCATCTGCCAACAGGCAGATGCCCCACGTTTTTTTATCTTCTCTTTTGTGCAACTTCAAGCAGTGCTTCTGCAAGGAAAGCGTCAACTGCCTTGGAAACAGTCTCGCCTGCGCGGTTACGCACCGATACGGTTCCCTCTTCCACTTCCTTGGCACCAATGATGAGCATATACGGTACCTTTTGCAGCTGTGTGTTGCGGATCTTGTAGCCGATTGTGTTGGAAGAATCATCAAGCTCCACGCGCAGTCCTGCAGCAGAAAGCTTGTCACAAACCGATTTTGCATATTCGATGTGCTCGTCGCCAATAGGCAGAATACGGATCTGCTCGGGAGCGAGCCACAGAGGAAATGCTCCTGCGTACTTTTCAATCAGGAGTGCCAGCGTTCTCTCATAGCATCCCATCGAAGTGCGGTGGATGATATAAGGCGTTACCATTTGGTTGTTGGAGTCAACGTATTCCATACCGAACTTCTTGGCAAGCAGCATATCGATTTGAATGGTGATAAGCGTATCTTCCTTGCCAAATACGTTCTTGATTTGGATATCGAGCTTGGGACCGTAGAATGCGGCTTCATCAATGCCGATGGTATAGTCAACACCGTTTTCATCAAGCAGCTCTTTCATAATGCCCTGTGCTTCGTTCCATTGCTCGGGCGTGCCCTCGTACTTGTCGGTACGGGCGGGATCCCATTGCGAGAAGCGGAAGGAGCAATCCTCTTTGAGTCCGAGTGTTTCGAGCATATACATTGCGAGGTCAAGGCAGCCCTTGAATTCCTCTGCCAGTTGCTCGGGACGCAGAATCAGGTGTCCCTCGGAAATGGTGAACTGACGAACACGGATCAAGCCGTGCATCTCGCCCGAATCCTCGTTACGGAAGAGCGTAGAAGTCTCACCAAGGCGCATTGGCAGGTCGCGATAGGAGCGTTTTTTGTTGAGGAATACCTGGTATTGGAAAGGACAGGTCATAGGACGGAGCGCGAAACATTCCTTGGTTTCATCATAAGGATCTCCCAGAACGAACATACCGTCAAGATAGTGATCCCAGTGACCGGAGATCTTATAAAGATCTCTCTTTGCCATCAAAGGTGTTTTGGTAAGCAGATAGCCGCGCTTTTGTTCCTCG
>SVQS01000093.1 GCA_015065205.1 Oscillospiraceae bacterium | reverse complement strand
GAATGCTTTTCGTGTCATGCTCTGCCCTCCCCGTTTTGAAAACGAGCGATAATCGCATTGCAAACGTCGTCAAGAGAGCGAAGCACACCGTCTTTTTCCATATCCACCCACTCGACGTAGGGCTTTGCCGAGAACCAAGTCAGCTGGCGCTTGGCATAGCGACGGGTGGCGGTTTTGAGGTTTTCGGTAGCCTCTGTAAGCGTTTCGCGCCCATCAAGATAACCAAGTAGCTCCTTGTAGCCGATGGCTTGTGCAGCGGTGAGATTGACGTCAAACACGCCCTCGTCCAAGAGCTGTTTGGTCTCCGCAAGGAGTCCATCCGAAAGCATACTGTCTACGCGACGGTTGATGCGCTCATAGAGTACCTCGCGACGCGGATAGTGCAAACCGATAACGATTGCTTCATAGGGGGATTCTCCCACCTGTGAGCGACGGTCGAATTCACTTTTTGAAATGCCCGTTTGCTCATAAATTTCAAGCGCGCGGACAACACGTTTCACATTATTTGGATGAATGGCATCAGCACTTTCGGGATCGACCTCGCGCAAGCGTGCGTGCAAAGCCTCGACGCCTTCTCTTTCGGCGAACGCGAAAAGAGATGCGCGCAAGCCCTCATCGGCGTGGGTTTCTTCCATCTCGCCACACAAAAAACGGTCAAGATAGAGACCGGTTCCGCCACAGAGAATCGGTAATTTACCGCGAGAAGCAATCTCTTTTACAGCTTCACTTGCCGCCGTTACGTATTCGGCACAGGAGAAAGGAGCATCGGGTTCGACCACGTCTATAAGATGATGCGGAATACCGCGCTTTTCTTCTTCGGTCGGCTTTGCCGTACCAATGTTCATGCGGCGATAGACCTGCATTGAGTCACAGGATACAACCTCGCCGCCAAGACGCCTCGCCAGCTCGACCGAAACAGCCGTTTTTCCGCTTGCCGTGGGGCCAACTACGGCAAGAATTTTGATTTTTTGTTCAGTTGCCATAGTCCCCTCCCCAAAAGCTTGAAAATTTGGGGCGCATACCGCCCCATTTTAGAATCTTTATAGTATCATTATACAATATGTCGCGGGTTTTGTCAAGGAAGATTGCCTTTTTAACAGCAATTACTCTGTCTCAATTTGTGTCAATACACTATCAAGCGCACTCCCCTGTCCCAGATAAATATCGGATGCGGCAAAAAGTCGTTCCCCTGCGGTTTGATGACTGTCATAAACGCCAACGGTTACAAAGCCTGCATTCTTCGCCGTTTCCAAAGCGAGTGCGGAATCCTCAAACACAGCAGTTTCGGCAAGGGGAGTTCCCATAACCTTTAGGGCCATCAAAAACACGTCGGGCTTCTCCTTGCCCACACCAACATCCGAGCAAGAGATAATCGTTTCAGGCGTAAAAAATTCCGCAAGTCCGCAGCTCTCAAGTGCAATATCAAGGTAATGGCGGTCGGTGGCAGACGCAAGACAGATACGCACACCACGCTCGCGCAAAGCGGTCAAAAGCTCCACCGCTCCCGGCTTCGCCGTGACAACGGTGCGATAAAAATGCTCCACGTACCGCGCGGCAAAGCTGTCAAATTCCTCGGCAGAACAAGGAACATTGAGATATCCGTGAAGATAGGAAATGGCTTGGCTGAAGATCATCGTTCGGACGTAGGTATCAAAATGCACCGGATCCATACGGAAGGTTGAGTCTCCAAAATAACGCTCGCCCATATCGCGCCAAAAGCAATCCCAAAAAGACAAGGAATCGACAAGTGTTCCGTCCATATCAAAAATTGCACCACGGATTTTCATAAAAGCCTCCCTTTCCCGCTTGCGCGGGGATTGTTTTCAATAACATTATAGCATTTTTCGAGAGATTTTGCAAGCAAAAAAGAAAACTCCCCAACACCGTTTGATGTTGGGGGGCTTTGTTATGGTGTATCTGTTAGTCCAATAAAGTAATCTGCGCTAACCTTATAAAACCGACACAATTTTATAAGATCATCAATTTTTAATTCCGCTCTGCCATCTTCAATGTGACTGTATCCTTGTTGAGATTTGTTGATGATGACACCTACCTCTTTTTGCGTTAAATCATTGTCCTCGCGTAAATTTCTCATTCTTATACGATAATTCATACCCTACTCCTTATAGAAAGCTACACAAAAAGTTTATCATACTCATATTTTGAGTATTGACAAATACTCAAAAATTGAGTATAATGGTAGTATAGGAGTTTTCAATGTAATTTAACGGAGGTAAAAATGTTCTGTTCCAAATACAAAAAAGTCATTGTTTCGCAAAAAATAAAAGAATTTCGCCACAAGAATCAACTGACGCAAAGCCAATTTGCGGATTTGTTTGGCATAACGGCGCAATCTGTCTCTAAATGGGAACGCGAAGAATGTTATCCGGATATCACTTTTTTGCCCGTGCTTGCCGAAGCTATCGGATGTATGATTGATGAGTTTTTTGCTTGAATACAGAAAGAAAACGCCATCGCTCAGATTTGAGCAATGGCATTTTCTTTTTTATTTGCGATAGAAGCTATTGCCGCCAATGAACTCGCGCACGATGCTTGTGGGCGGAATCTCGTCGTCGACGTCTGCCTCGTAGACATAGTTGAGAATTTTAACAATGGCTCGCACTTGGTCGTAGCAATCATCCTCTGCTCCAATAGCTTGCAACAAGGGGAAAATGTGGCGTTTGAGCACCGCAAGCTCATAGAGCGTGGAGCTGTTAAAGATGACGTCGGCATTCTCTTGGAACGGGAATATCCATCTTTCCTCGCCGCGGCGAACCGAATCCCACATAGAGAGCGTTTGCTGAACAGACGCGCCTCTGGTCTCGTAGTCACGCACGGTACGACGCAACAGACGCAGATAACGGCTGGCAATGCGGTTGTGGTCATCGAGATTGAGGGGCAGGAGCGGGCTGACGTACATTTTGAACACCTTGCCGGCATCCAACTCTTCGGGAAGCAGGACGGGGTTGAGCGCGTGGAGTCCCTCTACGATGATAACCGTATCCTCGCACAAGCGCAGGCGATGCCCCACCCATTCTCTTCTTCCTTTTTTGAAGTTAAAGACGGGAATTTCCACCTCTTCTCCCACAAGAAGCTGACCGAGGTGTGTTGCAAAGAGCTCGGTATCAATGGTGTTGATATGCTCAAGGTCAACGCTTCCGTCGGGTTCTGTGGGGATTTGATCGCGGTCAAGGTAGTAGTCGTCAAGACTCATCAAGATCGGCTTTTTGCCGTGCACACGTAGCTGTGTGGCAAGACGGTTTGCAGAGGTGGTCTTGCCCGAAGAACTCGGGCCTGCCAGCATAACAGCCTTGGCACCTCTCTCGCAAATCATATCGGCAATTTGCGAAAACCGCTTTTCGTGCAAAGCCTCATTGACGCGGATAAGCTCGCGTACCTGTCCTGATTTGACAAGCTCGTTCAGATCGGCAACCGTTTCACAGCCCATCAGCTCGCCCCAACGCTTACCTTCTGTGTAAACCGCGAAAAGATTGGGCATTTCGCGATAGTCCGCCACGCGGTCAGGGTTGTTGACGTCAGGCATAATGAAAATAAATCCTTCGGGTGCCGGGATGATATCCCAAGTGCGCAAAAAGCCGGTGGAAGGTGCCATTTCGCCATAGTAATAATCGGCAAACTCGCCGCTTTCATAAAGGTCGATGCGTTCCTTTTTGCGGTATCCCAAAAGACGGGCCTTATCATCCTGCCCCTGCCCTTCAAAGTAGCGAATTGCCTCGATGGTGGGCATTCTGCGGCGGTGCAGAACGATATTCTCGGCAACGATCTTGTTGACCTCTGCCTCGAGGCGATCTGCCGAGAAATCCGGTGCCTCTACCTTAAAGTAAACACCCGAACCCACGGTGCAGCTCATTTTGGCACGTGCGGTGGGCCACAGGCGGCGCAGTGCCAAAAACAGCACGAACTGTGCTGTGCGTTTGTAAGCATCGCGACCAACGGGGTCGCTGTAGCGAAGCAAGCGGATAACCCCACCCGATGCTGCCATAGCGCGACGCATCGATTCGCGTTCCTTTACGTCCTTTTCCCGCACGGGAATGTAATTGAGTGTAAATACGCGGCCTGCAATTTTGGCCACCAAAGGATCGCTCGAAAGCGTTCCCTTCATAAGCCCCATGCCCTCAACGATCTCTAAAAGCGATTGTCCGGGGGAAGCTGTGGTTTCGATTCCGTCTATCAATAATTTCATTTTTATCTCCTATCAATCAAAGATCTCTCAAAAGAATTCCGCTATCTTCTCTAAAACCAAGCTTTTTCAAGTATTGGTCGTGCTCACGGGAAGCACTTGCAGCTGTGAGCATATTGACTCCCTGCTCTTTTAATTGCGGAAACAAGAATTTGCCCACTGCAATATCGCGGTATTTTGGCACAACGTAATCCATTTCGATGCGGTAAACATCGGATGCGCGTGTACCTACCAAAACACCGACTGCCTCGCATTCTACGTATATCATATGAATTTCGGTTTCTCGATGTGCCTGCAGGCGATAGTTTGGAAAATATTTTTGCACGTCCTCTGCATTCACCGACAAAAAGTGTTGTACGGTAAGGTCATTGGCATCCAACTTTAGTTCGGTAAAATCAGACTTGTGGCGCAGCTGCCGCAGTGTTTGTAAAAAATTGATGCAAATGAGACAGGCATTGAGCACCACCACGGGCCACGTGTTGACACAAACGGCATAAATGAGACTGATAAGACCGCCACACATATTGATTACACGCAGCTTAATAACAGAGGTCATCATCATTGAAAAGATGACAAGTGCCGTACCAATATAACCGAAAATTTCAAGATAAATATTCATTTTTAGCGTTTCTCCTATGTAAAAAAGCATGGTTGACCACGGGAATTTTCTTCCGGTAGTCAACCATTATCGGTGGTTTGTAGAAACACTCGCCCATATTGCAAGTATATACCTTTGCTAACAAAACATTCTTTTGTGATATTAGTATATCATACTTTAGGGAAAATGTCAAGTATTTTATTTGGCGTTGTGCTCGTTGTAAGCCCTAATGACGTATTCGCCAAACAGGTGACCGAGTTTGAGTGTGCTCATAGCACCGTAGTGTGCAAGGTCCGGGGACTCTTCGGGTTCCACGCCCCACTCAAGCCCCTCATCGATGGTGGAAAAACAATAGTTGAGGTTGGAGTCTTTTGCCATTTGTTCCTTAGCACCGTTAACCTCACGATATCCCGGCCAGCAGGGGCTATCCGAAATACCCGCATCGATAAAGCAGATGCCGCCATCCTCGGCGTATTTTGCAAAATCCTTGCGCAAATAGGAAACAAAGTTATCTTGAATTTCATAGTAGCGGTTATAAACGTGCTCTTCAAAAGAATCGGATTCCCCTTGCATCCAACAAACGGCACCGATGCGTGCATCATAGCCGGCATCCAAAAGAGCCTTCATATAGGTGTTGACATACTTGTACATTGCCTCGTAGATGGAACCGCGCTGACCGTATGCCAACCATTGATAATAGAGAGAAGTGCCCGAATAGGTGTATTTGAGAATGATGACCTTTTCATCTCCCCAAACCTCACTGAATTTTTCAGCCATGCCAACCTCTGGCCCGAAGACCTCATTCGGCCAAACACTGCAACCGAGATCCACGTTGACAAATTCGCCATTTGAGCAGTTGGTGTGATTATCGACGCAATAGTTGATAAGAACCGAATCAAATCCCTCCTCATACTTGGCGTATTGCTCCGGGGTGGTGTTCTCTTTTAAGTACTTGAGACGACCGACGCCCGTGGCATTGCTCTGCCCCATAAGAAGAATCACTTTGACCTTTTGACCGTTGCCCGCAGGCAAATTCTCGGGCTTTTGAAAATCGGTGTGCATATTCATGTTTTGTGCCTTTCCGGGCCACTCGACAGATCGGCGCCAAAAATACATGCCAAACCCTCCGGCAACGCCCACAAGCACAAAAGCTGCGCAAAGAATAATAAGTACAATCCTCTTTGTCTTCATTGTTATCAACTCCTTTTTTTGCATCCATTATAGCACACATCAAACAAAAATGCAACATTTTTCTCTTGCATTGCACATTGTATGCACATTACGCAAAACACTGCCCCCATCTCCGTTTTGTGTTTTGTAAATTCGACGTGCTTTTTTATAAAATAAAAAAATATCGAAAAAGGTCTTGCTTTATTGGGAAATTTTTGCTATACTTATAATAAGGGAATATTTTTTTCAAGGAGGATCCCAATATGGCATTGACATATATTATTGGCGGTAAGATCGTTCTGCCCGAGGCCGTGCTCGAGGGAAAAGCACTCGCTTTCTCCGAGGAGACCGGCAAGATCGAGGGTGTGGTCGATACCGTCCCCGCAAATGCAAAAACGATTGACGCGTGCGGCAACTACGTTGCCCCCGGTCTTGTAGATATCCACATTCACGGCTACCTCGGGGAGGACACCTGTGATGCCAAGCCAGAAGGCATTAAAAAGATGGCTTACGGCGTGGCACAAAACGGCGTTACCTCTTTCCTTCCCACCACTATGACCGTGGCGAAGAATGAGATCATTGACGCGCTCAACGCTGTTCGCTCTGTAAAAGAAGAAAGCAAGACTTGGGATGGTGCCGAGATCATCGGTGTTCACGCCGAAGGTCCGTTCATCAACCCCTCCAAAAAAGGCGCACAGGCAGAGGAAAATATCCTCGTTCCCGATGCTGACTTCATTTTGGAAAATGCTGATATCATTACATCCGTCACCCTCGCGCCCGAGATGGACCCCGGTCACAAGTGCATCAAGTGCTTGGCTGCAAAGTCCAAAATTCTCGTTTCGATGGGCCACACCGATGCAAAGTTTGAAGAAGCTATGAGCGCGGCACGCGATGGCGTCAACCACGCAACCCACCTCTTTAACGCAATGTCTGCCCTCGCCCACCGCAACCCCGGTGTTGTTGGAGCGGCTCTCGCATCCGAAAACGTATCGGTTGAAGTGATTGCAGATACCTTCCACATCAATCCCGGTCTGTATTCCATCATCGCCAAGGTAAAGGGCGACAAGATGGTGCTCATTACCGACTGTACCCGCGCCGGCGGTATGCCCGATGGCGAATATGATCTGGGTGGACAACCCATCTTCCTCAAGGGAATCGAGTGCCGCCTTGCAGATGGCACGATCGCAGGCAGCGTTCTCAAGCTGA
>SVQS01000092.1 GCA_015065205.1 Oscillospiraceae bacterium | reverse complement strand
CATATCGAATATGACCTCGTTGGCTACATTCCCGTGGATGAACTGATAAAAGCGGAACAGGCATGACCGAAATCATGCCTGTTCCAAAAAATCCGCATATTACTGTTTTACGACCACCGAGCATTATGGGGGAACTTTTTGAGAAAAGTTCCCCCATACCCCTTCAAAAACTTCCTAACAATAATAGCCGGATAGATTTGTTAGTTTACGGATAGACAGCCGACGCGCGCCACAGGACGCGCTTTGGCTACCGCGAGCGATTAGGGACCACTAACCCTACTCGCTCAGAAAGTAGAATAGAGACAAAAGTAGGGACGAAGGGATTGCTTGCAATCTCGTGTCGGTTTGCCGCCTTCCATTAGGTCGTCCGCTGTTTATCTTCCAACAAAAGTTTTTTTCAAAAGTAACAGCGTAACCTATCAAAGTAACACCTCAAAGGGTAGATTTTCAGCTGAAAATATGTTAAAATATATTTAGAAAAAACGGAGGTGTTTCTATGGAGTTTTCCGAAAAGCTAAAAGAACTGCGTAGCGCAAAAGGCATATCGCAAGCAAAGCTCGCAGCCGATATACACATCTCGCGCTCTGCCGTTGCAAAATGGGAGAACGGCTTGGGATTGCCGAATGACGAGTCGCTTAAACTGTTAGCCAACTATTTCGGCATCACAATCGACGATCTGATTCCCAACAAGAAAAGCGAAGAAATCCTTGTGTCAAAGAACAAAACGATCGCGGGACAGAAAAAGATCATCATCGGCTTTGCGGTAGGTTGCGCTATCGGTCTGTTTATATTGGGGTTCATTTTCATTGAACCTTTGCGAGAGAGCTTGGTTCAGTTAGGCTTAGGTGTAATATGCGTACTGCTTGGCATCTTCAATATGTGCGGAAATATCGGCACGATCCATTGGTACAACCGTCGTAAGGTCACGAAGGAGAACCAAAAAGCATATTGTATGTTCGTCGGTCTTGGAACGCTTATCGTCGGTGTTGCTATAATTGCCGGCGCGGTTATACAAGCGTTAGGAAACATAACAGCAAGTGGATTGGCAATAGGCATAGGTGTTCTGATTGGATTAGCTTTTATCTTATACGCACAGTTCAAATATAATAAAGGTCTGTTCTAAAACTTATTCTAATACCTTAAGCCCTCGTTCCAAATGGAGCGAGGGACTTCTTATTTCCTTGTGTGAGAGCTTTTTGGAAGGGGTGTGGGGGAACCTTGTATTTACTTTTATTTTTATGCGTCAAACACATAAAAATATAATATGTTTTCTTCACAATCGAATAAAGCAAACTCCCAATTCATAGCACCCGTGCTTTTGAAAAACCAATACCCATTTTCAACCTCGGGAATAACTTTCTCGCCGGTTTCGGGATGCTCAAAAACGCCACCCCATTCATAGAAGTATTGATATGCTTCGCCTTCTAAAGGCAATGCCTTCCATTCAGAATTAAAGTTTTCCTCAAACCCGTCTGCACAAGACAGTTTAACAAAGGTTTCGCCATCGCCGTGGAAGCCTCCGTGATTGTCCCATTCTTCCAAAACAGTGGCATCATCCAAGGATAAATTTAAGTGTTCTGCCGCTACTTCCTTCAAGCTTTTTTCATTGCCAAACAAGTCGCAACTACACAGTAATAATGATAAACAACCTATCACCATAACAATACTAATAATTTTTTTCATCTTTAATCCTCCTTTACATACTCTAAAATATCGCCGGGTTGACAATCTAATACTTCGCATATTTTCTCTAATGTCGAGAGCTTAATCGCCTTTACTTTGCCGTTTTTTAGCAAAGAAACATTAGCCATCGTTATACCCACGCATTCTGTCAGTTCGGTCACACTCATTTTTCGTTTTGCAAGCATTACATCTATTCGTATTACAATCATACCGTCAGATCACTCTCCTCTTGTAATATAGCGGCACGCATCAAATATTTTGAAAGGATATACATAAAAATTGAAAGTACTAATCCTGTTATGGCAACAAAAATGTGCAAAACAAACCACGAACTCCATCCTAACAATGCAAAAATAATATTGCCAATCACGAAAGCAATAATATCTATAATCAAGATAATCGTTGCACGATTTACACGAAACGCATTTTTAGATAAAAACAATCTTCCTTTATCCATATCCAAGGTTATTTGCCACGCAATAACCAACAACCAAAAACAAGGTAGCGATACTATCCAATGGAATACATATTGAATCCAAAACTCGGAAGTATTAAACATTGTCCACGAAAGTTCTTCAAGTGAGCCTTTTCCAATGCTCATAGGAACCCAAAGCAAGCAAGTTAACAGTCCGCATATTCCGATTATTATAATTGCAGTCCTTGTTAATGCGCTTAATATTTTTTCATTCATTCATTTGTACCTCCATTTAACTGCTTTTTGTTTGATATTAGTATTATAGCACCAACTTTATCATTTGTCAATAGTAATTTATCGTATTACAATAAAAATTATTTGAACAACATAAAATTCTAAAACAAAAATTAAAGATAATAAAAGCAGATACAAAAGAAAATAATATTGCTTATCTGTGAATTTTTCAGAAAACCTCTTGACATTATCGATATTCGATATTATAATATAAATACAGAATGTCGATATTCGACAATGGAGGTGATCATACGATGCCAAGAGCAAAATTTCAAACCTTGACAGAGCAGATGTACTATATCCTTCTTTGTCTTTGTGCCGAGTGTTACGGAATGGACATTATGGATAAAGTGCCTCAGATGACGGACGGCAGAGTGAAGGTCGGTTCGGGAACGCTGTATAACCTTCTTGAGCAGTTCCTTGATGCAGATATGATAAAGGAAACCAAAGCGGAGGGCAGGCGCAGATGTTATATCCTCACCGACAAAGGACGAGAGCTACTTGATAACGAGTACAAACGCTTGAATAGTCTTGTTTCGGACTATCAGCGCATTATGGGAAAGGAGGACACCCAATGAAAGATACTCTAAAGAAAGTTGAATTTTTCACCTTTTACGACAAGACAGGGATTGAGGCGCATCTTGAAAAGATGGCTGCGGAAGGATGGCTTCTTGAAAAGATGTCCGCTTTCCGTTGGACTTACCACCGCATAGAGCCGAAGAAGATACACTTCTCGGTATCCTACTATGCCACCATAACCGATTTTGAACCCGAACCTACCGAGCAGCAACAGGCGTTTAACGAGTTCTGTGAGCATTCGGGATGGAAACTCGCTACGCAGACGGTACAGATGCAGGTGTTCTACAACGAGAATGATGATCCCGTGCCGATTGAAACCGATCCTGCGCTTGAAGTTGAAAATATCCATCGTTCCGTCAAGAAAACCGTACTTGTAACCTATTTCTTGATGATGTTTTGTGGATTTATACTCGGCGCGAGCTTTATCAGCACCCTACTTGGGGACCCGATCCATTTATTGTCAAGCCCGATCAAACTCTTCACGGGGGCGTGGTGCATCGTAGCCTTCGCTTATTCCCTGCCCGAGCTGATCACCTATTTTGTATGGCGCAAAAAAGCAAAGACTATGGCAGAACAAGGTGTGTTCCTTGAAACGCGCGGACACAGAAAGCTCGGCTTTGCAATCGCTGTATTTATGCTTGTGTCGGTCGTTCTATATCTGATCTCCCTTGCCAATACGGGCTTGCAGTTCTACATGACCGCATACGTGTTGATATTCCTTGCAGGCTTCCCTTTGGTAAACGGTGTAAAATCATTCCTCAAAAAGAAGAAGGTTAAGGCAGGTTCGAACAAGGCATTGACCTTTGTAGCGAGCTTCACACTTGCCTTTGTACTCGTAGGTGCGGTGACCTTCGTGACGATTCTGGGACTTGCGAGCGGCGTGTTTGAAAACGCTCCAAATGAGCTTCCCTTCACCATTGGAGAACTGCTTAATGTTGATGATAGCACGTATCTTAGGTCCCATAGCAACGATGAATCTATCCTGCTCGGTCAATACCGTTCCTCACAGCACCCGAACACTTACGATCATTCTCCCACGATGCAATACACCATCACCGAAGTGAAGATGCCGTTCCTCTATGATTTTGTAGCGGATACGCTTTACCATCATTATGATGAATGGAAAGGATGGAACTCCACATACGAATATGTGGAAACCGATGCAACGGCTTGGGGAGCAAACAAGGCTTGGGAACTCTACCGAAACGGAGAATCGGATAATGCCTTCCTCATCTGCTACGATAAGTATATCCTTGAAATATCTGTCGATTGGGAGCTTACCGCCGAGCAAAAACAACTCATTCGCGAAAAAGTAAATTCCAACTAAAGCATCAGCCCTCGTTCTGCTTGGAGCGAGGGCTATCTTATTTCCTTGTTCGAGAGTTTTTTGGAAGGGGCGCGGGGAAACCTTTTTTCTCAAAAAAGGTTTCCCCGCACGCTTCTTAAATTCTAAACGCCATCGCGCGTCCGATGGGTTCGGCTTTGGTAATCAGTCCAAGTTTTTCGAGAACGTGCACTGCGGAATAGGCATCTCTGCCTCGCAGACCTGTTCTTTGAGCGAAGTCCTTTACGGTGAAAGGAGACGGCAGGTCAGGCGGCAGAAAGACGGCAAAATCGACAGGTGATGAAAACTCTATCTCGCCCAAAAGAGAGAGTGGCATCCGCTCGTAGAGTCGCGCGCCGCGCTTGCGGTTCTCCTTACGCCCCGTCAGAGTGCGGAAATCTTCTTCTTCGATCATCAAAAGGCGAAAACGTAACCGCTGGTTGCCAAGATGCGGAAGCAAGCAGTAAAGCTCGGGCAACAGATGAATGGCGCGCTCACGCTTGGGAGACCTTTTGCGCGGTGTCATATCTCCTGTTTTTGAGTCCACCCACGTCACAAAGCGTTCCACTGAAATGGGGTGAACGACCGTAACGGTGCAATCGGTGTTTTCTATGTAGTGTGCGATCTTCTTTTTCATAGGATAAAACGCGCCCGTTTGCACCTCGTAAACATCGTTTCCAATACGCACGTCAGAAACGTATCCCGTATCGAGCAAACCAACCTCGTGGCAGGCGTGATCCTCGCAGATGTATCGCTTAATGATAGCGTGCATACGTTTTTCGCCGAGCGTTCCAATGCCCTCGTCGCCACTTCCGCGCGGTGCGGACGCGGCCTCTCGACAGAGGCGGTCAAAGCGCGCCTTGTGCGCATCATCAACACTATATATAATATCCTGATATTTGGTCGCCATTGACAGTCTCCTTTCAAATGGATTTTTTATCAAAACATAACGTGTGTAAAAAAGCGCATACTATCCTCAAAAAAACAAACGAAGGAGAACAATATGCAAGAGAAAAAAACACTTGCACGCCGTTTGTTTTGGGGATATGCGGAACTCTTTTGGGTGTTTTTCCTTGGAAGTATTCTCGGTTTTGTGATAGAAGGGCTTTGGCACATCGTACTCACAGGCGAGTGGGTAGACCACTCAGCAACGGTGGTGGGTCCCTTTTGCACTGTCTACGGCGTAGGGGCGGTTGCTCTATTCATTGTGGCGCGTTTTTTGCCACGCCGCTCACTCGTATTGCAATTTTTGGTCTTTGCTGCCGTAGGCGGTGCGGTGGAATATTTCACAAGTCTCTTTCAAGAAAGCACCTTTGGCTCGGTCTCGTGGGATTATTCCTCGCACACGCTTAACCTCGGGGGGCGCGTCAGCGCGCAGATGATGATCCTTTGGGGTACGCTCGGAATGCTGTTTGTTGGTCTTGTTTATCCAACACTTAAAAAACTTTTGCGGCGTATGCATTCACGCAGATGGCACATTTTTTGCGTTGCGTGCTCGGCTTTTATGGCATTCAATCTTATCATATCGGCATCTGCCATTTTTCGCTGGAAAGAAAGAGCCTCGTCTCTGCCCCCCTCAAATAAGTGGGAACAGTATTTAGACGACACCTACCCCGACGCCGTCATGGAATACGTGTATTCCGATATGCATTTTCGGTAATATGCAAACAGCCAATGCGATGCACTGGCTGTTTTCTCTTTTATTCTTCCAACAGTTGCACCACGTCAAAATCGACGGAGTAGACCACCTTTTTGGCACCATCGATGGGGAGCGCGATTTTGGAATCAACACGACGTGTACCGCCGGGCTCCAGACCGTCGAGCACCCATTCACTGCCACCGCCCAGAATCTTGTTCTGTGCGGAGAGGAATTGATAGTGCAGCGTCATAGAACGCAGAGGGGTATCATATTTCCCTGTCATTGTGCCCGAGAAGTGCATACCCTCACCGTTCTTCTTGAGGCGAAGCTCGGAAAGGTCAATGTGCTTCATAATAGGAGTTTGCAACTTGAGATGCCCCGAAGCCTTTGCCGTTGCCGAGAAGCTTGCTACTGCGTTTCCGCGAATCTTGCGCGTTACACCGTAGTGATAAATAGCACCGGGGTCAAGAGATTCGAGCTTATCCTTAATGGTCGTAATAACCTGTCCTTCCTTGTCCTTGAGCACGATATCCAGCTGAATTCCGCGCGCCAAGCGGTCAAGATTGGGGTTTTCAATATCAACGCCGAGTGAAAGATAGTAGGAATCCTGCTCTCGTTTACCCGCACTGCCGCCCAAAGCACGCACCTTGAGAGGGAGCGGTTCGGGATCGGGCTCTGCCAAAAGCTCATCTAACATTTGGCGAAAAGAGTCGTAGTAGCACCACGTATAAGTAGCATCGGGGTTGCGGTCCTCCATATAGGCAAACTCCATCAGGCAAACCGTAAACAAGCGCAGATACTGCATCACCTCGCTGACCTGCCCGGCATCGATGCCGAGAGCCAACACGGTTGACCAATAAGAGCCGTCGAGCGCTGTGAAGCGATTGCTATACTTCTGCGCGTATGCGCGATATTCTTTGCTCGTGCGGTCACGAAAAGCCGCAAGCATTGAGGAAACAACCTCGGGGGCAACAACCTTACCGCAGGCGTGGCGATAGAAGTTCTCGGCAGTCTCGGGCTCCCATCCTTGGGTGTGTGCCTCGGAAAGAAGCGCAAAGGAGAACTGCTCATGCATATTCAAATCGGGGACAAGTGTGCACAGATCGAGTTGTCTTTCCTCGTTGATAACAAAGGGCGTGGAAAGAAAATCGGCTATATCGCGCATAACCTCGCCTATGCCTTTTCCAACTGCTTTTTGAAATTCTGTTTCCATATCTGTTCTGCCGCCTTTCTGTTTCCTCTATTTGGAGCCCTCTTTTTTGCAAAAAAAGAGGGGTTTCCTCTTGAAAAAGCAAAAACAAAGTAGTATAATA
>SVQS01000091.1 GCA_015065205.1 Oscillospiraceae bacterium | reverse complement strand
AAGCTGAAATCAAACAGACCTTCGTTATCGGTTTTCAGGATCAAAAGACCATGCTCAACAAGAAGTGAACGGTAAAGCTCTAAAAATCCGCGATGTGTCAGACGACGCTTTGCGTATCCCTTTTTGGGCCAAGGATCGCTGAAATTGAGATAAATGCGATCAAAGGAGTGGGGCAGAAAATACTCGGTTAAATTGCGTGCATCACCAATGACGAAGCGCAAATTATCGGGGCGAGACTCCTTGGCCGCCATTGCTTTTTCCAAAGCAAGACAAGCCACGTCGGGAACGCGCTCCATAGCAATAAAGTTGAGGTCTTGATGCTTTGCCGACATTCCAACGGCAAAATCCCCCTTGCCACAGCCAATCTCAAGGCACACAGGACGCTCATCAGCAAAAAAAGATTGCGGATGTGCCGCGGGGGTGATGGGGGCAGGAATTAAAATTTTGGAGCACGCGGCAATTCTTTCAGCACCGTGCTTTTTTCTTCTCATTCTCATAGTTTTGTTTCCTTATGTTTCGTGATAATCGTTTGTATCAAAGGTCGCTGAATTTACGGCCGAATATGTAACCGCCAAAAATAGCGACAGAATAAAAGACTGCAAATAAGAGCGCATAGGGAAAGGGCTGGAAAAATGCATAGTCGGCAACTTTTTCAATTCCGGTCATGGCATCGCAAAAGAAAAAGGCATTCGTTAATACCAAAAAAGGATTGGGAGCAAAAAGAGAGCCAATCAATGCCCAAAGGATAGTTGGTGCAACAGAGTACAAGATAATTGTTTTAGGAGACGCAACGCGGAACTCTCTTTTCCTTCCTTCCCATTTGAAAAAGAGAAAGAGAGCAACCACTGTTCCAATACCTCCCGCAATTCCCGAAACCAAATTTTCGTCTCTATGCGATGCGCTGTTAAAACGCATGATGTACATAGGGAGAATAGAGATCAAAACGCCAACCCAAGCAGCGCCCCAAACCTTGAGTAAATTGAAGCCGATTGTTGATAAGTGCTTTTTCATAAAAATTTCTCCTTCCTAATGAATTACCTTTATTATATCAAACAAAATTGAAAAATGCAACCAAAAACCAAATATTTTACCGGATTTTCTCGCATATATTGACATTTTTCGACAGTCGTTATATAATGGAGAAGATGTTGCAGGCAATATAAAAGCGACCTCGGTGCTTCGAGGCCGCAATTATATGCAAGTATTCAATTATTGCTGTGTTGCATTTTCTTCAAGGAACTTAACAACGTCGCCGACGTTTACAAATTTGAAGATGTCCTCGTCCTTGATTTCAACGCCGAATTTATCTTCGCAAATCATAATCATATCAGCAAGCTCGATAGAGTTGACACCCAGGTCGTTTGCAAGATCAGACTCCATAGTGATATCGTCAGGGTTGAGTTGCAGCTCTTCTACGAGCAGGTTCTTCAGAGTTTCAAACATAATTTTATGTCCTCCAACAAATTTTCTTTTTTGGGGTAAGATTGACGCATCGCGCCATCTCGTACATTATACAATAAAAAGTTCGTTTTGTCAAGAATTATTTTCCCAAATTCGGCAAAAGAATTGCTTTTTCGACTGTTTTTTACTGAATTTTAGATAAAAAGGGGGTGCTTTTGTGCATATTTTTCATAACAGACCGCTTGCCATGGCTTGTTGTGCCTTTGCCGCGGCGGCAGTTTTGGCACGTTCGATGACCGCATCAGTTCAAATTATATGCATCATTGCCTCCGTTTTATTACTCCTTGTCCTCATTTTCTTCTTTTTAAAAACAAAAAATCGCAATGTTTTTTTGACAATCTTGGTGTTGCTCTGTGTAAGCCTTGCGCTTCTTTCCTCTTATCTGTTTTTCCACGTTCATTATCAAAATTGGCAAGATCGAATAGGGGAGGAATGTGTTGTTGAAGGCGTGGTGCTTGAGCGTGAGACGGGCAAGCCCTACCAAAGCACACTGATAGCCGAGATTCATCAAATCAACGGCAAACCCTGCCGCGCCGACGTGCGTTTGCAATTTCCATACGCTTCTACTTTGCAAGTGGGAGACCGCTTCCGTCTCACAGGTGGGGGCGCACCTTTTGAAACCAAATATATGGAAAACGAAGAGATAAATTCTATCAAAGATGGCATCTTGCTCTGCATCACCAGTGAAGATATGCATAACTGCGAACTATTAGAAGATGGCAAATTTTCGTTCCGTGCAACACTCTCGTGTTGGAATTTTGCCGCATCCTACCGAATGGAGCAAGCCATCGGCGGGGAAGAGGGCAAGCTTGCCGCGGCACTGCTCCTTGGAACGCGCGATCACCTTTCGGGTGACACCTCTTTGCACTTCCGCCGTGCGGGAGTGTCGCACCTTTTGGCGCTCAGTGGCTTGCACGTTTCCATTCTCATAGCCGCGCTTGAATTTTTCCTGCGCGCCATTTCGTGTCCCAAACGCATTCGTACCATCACTGTTTTTGGTATTGCATTCGGTTATCTTTTCTTTACGGGTGCATCACCTTCCATCGCGCGTGCCGTACTGATGCTGGGGGTTTTGACACTCGGATATTATTGGAACACCGACTACGATCCGCTAACCTCTGTGAGCGTAGTTCTCGCTCTTCTCCTTCTGATTTCTCCCAATGCCGTTCTCGATATGGGACTTTGGCTCTCATTCGTTGCCGCGGCATCGATTTTGATCTTCTTGCCTGCATTCGATAGTGTGCAGGAATTCCTTTACGCCAAGCTAACCATTTCTCCAAAGCTGATAAAAGCCATCTTGGGAACGGTAACCGCCCTGATCGTCGGTCTTGCGGCAAACCTTGCACTCTTGTATCTGCAAGCAATATTCTTTGGCGAGGTTTCTCTTGGCTCTGTACCTGCAACGCTGGTACTTTCCATTCCCACAACACTTTTGCTTGTCCTATCTGTTATTACTCTTATTATTCCACCGCTTGGCTTCCTTACCGCATTTGTTGGGGATGTAATGCTTGCCATTACCGAATGGTTTTCCAATATTGAGGGTATTCTAATACCGCTGAATGACACGCTTTCGCAAGCTTGCGCACTTGCAGTTTTGCTTACCCTTGTCTTTATTGCAGTGGCAAAGCTCAAAAGGGTAAAAAGATGGTGTTTGTTACCGCTCGCTCTGTCATTTGTTACAATACTGGTATCCCTTTGTGTGACGTACCTGCCAAACCGCGGAACATCCTTTTCATTCGTTCACGCAGGCGGCGGAGACTTGATTTTGTTTACCAACAAAGACAAAAGTGTGATGGTAGACTTTTCCGACGGTACGGCAGGTGGCGGAGTCGAGCTTATCAATATTGCAAACGATTTGCGCTGTACCGAGCTTGATGATCTTGTCCTTTCGCATTACCACAACCGTGATACTTATTTTATCTATTCAATGGCAAGGCGTATACGTGTCAAAACCTTACATTTGCCGCATCCCAACAACGATGAAGAACGAGCTATCGCCAATCAACTTGCGAGGGAAGCCGAACGTCACGGAATAGCAGTCGTTTTCGGTGTGAATGACCTTGCGATTGAAAACTTGAACATTCTCGCTTTTGATCACCACACAATGCCACACGAAAGACACGATGCACTCTTGTTTAGTGCCGAGGTGGATGGGGAAGTTTTTTCTTACATCAACGGCTCACTTCCCGAGTCACCGCTTATCAACAAAATGCACGATATGATGAATATTGCCGACCACATCATTGTAGGAGACACGGGTTTTTCCAATTCCGAAAGCACTGCAATCACACATAGTTGGAAGGTACATAAAACGGTTTTTGTCACCGAGGAAAAGCTGCTTCGCTTTATCCCCGACTATCAAAGCACTTCCAACATCGTGCACGTATCCGATCCCATTACCTTTTTTGTGAAATAAGCCTTGTTTCTGTGTCGAAACGAGGCTTTTTTCATATACTGACAATGTATCGATAGAAGCCTGGAGGACAGCAATGGAAAAGACAGTGATAGCCGTTTTGGGTGGAGATAAGCGAATGGATTTTGCCGCGCGTGAGCTTGTACGCATGGGATATGACGTGCGAGAATGGGGAAGAGGTGAGGGGAATGATGCCGTTGCTTTTTCCAAAGTTGCGAAAGAATGGCTTTCGGATGTCGACGCCTTGATGCTACCTCTGCCCACATCCCTTGACGGAACACATCTCGCGACGCCCCTGTGTCAAGGTGAAGAAAAATTACGAATGGAAACGCTTTTTTCCGTTGCCCCCGATAAGCTGTGGCTCGTTGGTCGTTTTAGCGAATCCTTGCGCTTGCGCGCAGAACGCGAGGGCGTTCGTTGGATAGACTATTTCGAAAGCGAGATTTTACAGCTCAAAAACGCACTTCCAACAGCCGAAGGGGCTATTGAAATTGCCATGCGCGAGCTTCCCGTAGTCCTTGATGGTACAAAAGTATCTGTCATTGGTTATGGACGTATTGGGGAGGTTCTTTCCCACAAGCTCAAGGCCCTGGGGGCAGACGTCACTGTTTGGGCTCGCCGTTATGAGGCTTGTACGCGCGCCGAGCTTTTGGGGCATTCTGCCAAACGAATTGTAGGAGAAAGTTCCCTTGATTTCGATACAAACACACGCGTTATTTTCAACACCGTACCGAGCCGACTCTTCACGCGCACTGTACTCCAAACACTCGGGCGTGAATGTATCATCATCGACCTTGCATCCGTTCCCGGCGGTGTGGATACAACAGCGGCGGCGGAGCTTGGCATTCGCTCGATTTGGGCGACCGCTCTTCCCGGTAAATGTGCGCCCGAAAGTGCGGGAGTTATTCTCGGGCAAACGGTTCATACGATTTTATTGGACGCCTTGCGGCGTTCTGACTTTTGAGAGAGGAAACGGGTAAACACTATGCTAGGATATGCTTTGTGCGGCTCGTTTTGCACACACGCACAATCGCTGAAAGAACTCAAAAATTTAATTGCGGCAGGCTACGAGGTGCAACCCATCGTCAGCGAAACCGTTTATAGCACCGATACACGATTTGGAACGGCCCAAAACCTTGAAAGGGAACTCGAAGCCATTTGCAACCGTTCCGTTATACACACTATTCCCGATGCCGAACCACTCGGCCCCAAGATCTCGCTCGATGCCCTCATCGTAGCGCCTTGCACGGGCAATACGCTTGCAAAAATGGCAAACGGCATCACCGATACAGCAGTTTGTATGGCTGCAAAGGCACATTTGCGTTGCGACCGACCAATGGTCTTGGCATTGGCTTCAAATGATGCTTTGTCTGCCAACCTCAAAAACATTGCAACAATGCTCTCACGCAAATGCGTTTATTTTGTGCCGATGCATCAGGACGATCCCGAAAAAAAGCCACACTCGCTTGTGGCAGATTTTTCACTCCTGATGCCAACCCTCGAGGCAGCTTTTGAGGGCAAACAATGTCGCAAGCTGTTCCTGTAAAATAAAGAAGCGCGACAGACAAGCGGCTTTCTCTGTTTTTAGCAAACTCATTTTGAGTTCTCCTTCGGGAGAAGGGAAAACGCCGCGTTACATCGCGGCGTAGGGAGGAGCTCGCGTGCACAAACAACAAGCACTCGCTTTATGTCGAGCACGAGTTGCTATATTTTATCCTTGTTTTCTTGATGATCCAAGCAAACAAAAACGTCAAGGCATCTGCGGCAGGCTGTACCAAGCACAACCCCAAAAGTCCAAACTTCCACGGCAAGAGGAACACGAGCGGCAAAAAGAAAAATCCTTGTCGCGCGGCGGCAAGAATGGTGCCAAGAAATGCACGCCCAACCGCTTGCAAATAAAGAATGGTGCAGGTCACAAGCCCGTGTGTAAAGAGGATAACACATTGTGCACGCAAAGCAAACGACCCTATTTTGATGACCTCTGTATCATCCCGAAAAAGAGAAATCACCTCGGGTGCCCAAAAGATCAATGGCAGTGAAATGAAAAACATCGCCGCTGTAGAGAGCCGAACGGCAAAGCGGTAGGCATCTTTTTGCCTTTTTGTGTTACCCGCGCCGTGGCTGTACCCCACAACGGGCATCATCCCTTGACCAATCCCGAGGCAAAGGCTGAAAACGAGCAAAAATACGCGTGCTACAAGCGATAGTGCCAGCACTGCCGCATCCGAGTATTCCTTTGCCGCGTGATTGATAAGAATGGTTGCCAAGCCCGAAAGCCCTTGACGAAAAAGTGACGGCAATCCCGTAACAAAAATTTTCCCGAACCACAAAAGTGCTCCAAATCGAATTTTTGAGAAAGGTTGCAAGGCACTTTTGTGGAATACATACGCCGAAAACAATATCAAGGCACTCAAAATCTGACTGATCAAGGTTGCAGTCGAAGCCCCTGCAATGCCCATTCCCACACTTGAGATCAGGATAGGGTCAAGGATAATATTGCAAATGCTTCCTGCCGCAAGACCTATCATTGAATAAGTCGCCAAGCCCTCGGCGCGAAGGAGCTGACTGAGCACAAACGTGGCGCACATTGAGGGCACAGCCCACAAAAGGGGCGTCAGATACGAGAGTGCTAAATCCATAATCTGATCGGATGCACCAAACAAACGGAGTAGTACCTCTTCTTGCCAAAGCCCCACAGCGGTAATACCACAACCGAGAATAAGAGACCAAACAATAGCACTTGCGGCAAGTGTAGAGGCTGTCTCACTATCACGTTTTCCAAGCGCGCGTGAGATGCGACTTCCCGCACCGAGCCCTAAGGTATATCCTACGGCTTGAATGAGCACGGGGAGAGGGAAGACTACGCCGATAGCCGCACCTGCCGCAGTTCCAAGCTCCGAAACAAAAAAAGAATCCGCCAAGGAATATGCCGCTATCACCAAAAGCCCCACGGTGTTAGGAATCGACAATTCTAAAATCGTTTTGCCAATGGGTGCTTCTGTCATTTTTTGATATCTTGCATCATTTTCCAACAACATCACCTCGCATACTTCTACAAAATACGCGTTTAGTATGCCAACTTTTTAGGCACATCATCAAAATTTTATAAAAGTTTGACCTAAATCAAAAAAACTCTTGATTTTTTTCGTATTTTGGTATATAATGTTATTGTTTAATTGAACAAAATTCAGGAGGATTTAAAATGTTAGTTTCGGCAAAAGAAATGTTGACCAAAGCAAAGGCAGGTCACTATGCTGTAGGTCAGTTCAATATCAATAACCTCGAGTGGACAAAAGCCATTCTTCAAACCGCACAGGAACTCAACTCTCCCGTTATTCTCGGCGTTTCCGAGGGTGCAGGCAAATATATGTGCGGCTTCAAAACCGTTACCAATATGGTTAAGGCTATGATCG
>SVQS01000090.1 GCA_015065205.1 Oscillospiraceae bacterium | reverse complement strand
CAAATTTTAACGAGGACACTAAGAATATCGAAAAAGTCGCAGATAAATACCATTCTGTGGCAGTTCAGTCGGCTAAAAACCAGCTCGACAAGGTTTTTAGTGTCAATGTTATCAGTGGCGGTGATCCCTTGGAGATTTATACCGACCGCGAGGGCGAGGTCATTTTTAAAAAGTACTCCCCCATCGGCGAGCTCGCCGCTTTTGCCGCTCAATATGCCGAAACCTTGCACAAAACCTGCTCTCTTTCGGTCATTATCTGCGACCGTGATGCCGTTATCGCTTGCTCGGGTGTTCCGCGCAAAGAATACGCCGACAAAGCCGTATCGCACGAAATGGAGCAAATTATTGAGGGCCGCTCGCTCTACGTTTGGCATGAGGGAGATACTCCCCTGCCCGTCCTCGCCGACGGCAGTGCTCATTATATCAGCTGTGCTATGCCCATCATCAGCGAGGGCGACATTGCCGGTTGCGTGGTGTCTGTAAGCGACACCCTCGGCTCCGACCGCCGCGATATGCCCGCCGCCGAGGTGGAAACCAAGCTCATTCTCACCGCTGCAGGATTTTTAGGGAGACAGTTAGAAGGATAAAAAGGATGCGCTTTTTATGGGGGAACTTTTTTCAAAAAGTTCCCCCATACCCCTTCAAAAACTTTCGCGCAACAATTATCAAAATGGATTTTTACATACAGATAGACGGTCGACGCAAGCGTTCGCTTGCTTTTGCTATCGCAAGCGGCTAGGCACCGCCGAGACCCTATCCGCTAAGAGAGTTGTTTGGCGACAAAGCGAACCGTCCGAGAGGCCGGTCCCGACAAAATTTGTGTATCCTATTGTAGGGACCGGCGTCCTCGACGGTCCTACTCCCCTTAAAAATATTGCATATAAAAACGGGATAGCGTTAGCTATCCCATTTTCTGCTTTTTATTCTACTTTATTTTCTTCTTTTTTTCTATCCAAACGAATGGTGCCAATGATAGCGGAAGAAAGATTCAAGGTCTCTCCAATAATACCGCCCCAGGAGAAGAAAATGATGTTATAGGTCAACCACAGAGGAGAACTGATAAATGCCACGCGGCGCAGAGCTTTGTCCTCTTTACGACGGAAGGCGATGGTGGTAACGGTCATAGCGATGACGGGCAGAACCTCCAAAATCAGGTTCAGCGGGGTGGGCTCTTTGCCAAAGATGGTGAACACCGAGACGTAAGAAAGGATGTAAACAACCGTCAATCCAATTGTCCAAGCGGGGTGGTCTCCACGAATCTTGTCCTCATAAATAAAAATAAGCGCACGAATGATGGCAACGAGATTGAGAATCGCGCCCGAAAACGCGCCTAACATAAAAAAGTTGACTACGAACAGCGCCGAGCCGAACAGTTGGAAGAACAGGATGCGCGCCTTTCCCTTTTGCTGATAGGAAAGAACGCTCATCAGCATTCCAAATATGCCAACGATTTGAGCAATGATTTCAATGGGTTTCATATCAAACGCCTCCGCGCAAGATTTTGGAGAGGATCAAAAATTTTCTTGCACTCTCACCGCAACATTATACTACATATTTTGGCGAATGTCAAGAAGTATGGGGATTTTTAGAGGGATATTTTTAATCTTTTTCTCCCTCCATCGGGGGATTTACATGGGTTTTGTATTTTGCCACGAGGGCGTAGAATTGAGCCTCATATTCATCGGCGGTTTCGCTCTTCTTTACGGTTGGTTTCCTTCTACCGATTACTGACCATACGGTTTCGTCTTGCCAATTCTTCCATTCGTGTAACGGCTCAATGCCTGCGGTATGGGGCAACTTGGATTTCAGCCAAGCGAACTGCTCAAATGTGAAATATCCTTCAAGTATATAGAACTTTTCAAGCGCAGTAAGCTTTGACAGCGCAAGAAGATCGGCGCGTGAATTCTCGTTTTTCACGGGAACAAGGTTAAGAACTTTTAACCTCGGCATTTTTGTAAAAATCTCAAAATCAGCGACCACCGTCTTTGGCGTAAAGCTGCCGAGAAAATTACATCCCCATATTTTGAGATTTTCAATGTTAGAGCCTTCAAGTCCTGAGAAGTCTGTCAGTTTGTTTGCATCCTCGATAGAAAGCACGGTTAATTTCGGCAATTTTCTTGCATCAAACAAATTGGTGGCTTTTTGATTCCAATAGATGTAAATACCGCGAAGCTCGGTCAGTTCCTCAATAAATGAGAGATCGTCTAAACGGTTACATTTGAACAGGCTGAGGTATTTTATATCCTTTAGGTACGGTAAAATATCTGCAATATGTTCGGGGAGAAGTCCTTGTAGCTCCACTGCATCGTGCTTGTTTTCTTTTAATGCTTCTACAAAGCAATCAGTTGTATCGTGACAAGGAAAGTCGGGATTGTATAATAGGATGTCTGCATTGGCACAAAGCCTTATATCCATTTCAACATCAAGGTCATATATTTTATTCGAGCCTTGTAGATTTTCGCCTGCTACAAAGGCATTGAAGCTCCATTTTTTCTTTGCCATAGTTATCCTTTTCATCATCCGCAGGGGGATTTTCACTAGTTTGGTATTTTGCCACGAGGGCATCAATAGTTTACTGTTTTTATTATATCACAACAAGGGACACTCGTCAAGAAAAAACGCAAAACCGTTTGGGTGCATTGCACGTCCATAATTTCATCTTGCTTTTTCAAAGCAGACGACCAATGGTCGCCCCTACTTTGAACTTGCGCATTTTCGCAGGGATAATCCGTGAATCGACCGACTTTTTTATAAATTTAAGGCATACAAAAACCTCTGCAAATCATCCGCAACTTGTTGCGGTATATCACCAATGCGAAGCATTGTATATCATCGATGCAAAGCATCGTATATCATCGATGCAAAGCATCGTATATCATCAAGGCGCAGGCGATTATGCACGCTGTTGCGTGATGAGATACAGTCCCGAAGGGACTGATGATATACCGTTCCTGCGGAACAGGATGATATGCCAAGCCTACGGGCGACCCCAAAAGCTCGACAAGCTCGCTTCGGGGAACCCCTACTGCGGCTTGGATACAAAAAAAGAACTTTTGAAAACAAAAGTTCTTTTTTTGGAGCTGGTGATGTGACTCGAACACACGACCTGCTGATTACGAATCAGCTGCACTACCGACTGTGCTACACCAGCGTATTGAATTTTGACAACGTATCTATTATACCCGATAAATGCTTATTTGTCAATATCCTTTTATAAAAAAGAAGAACATTTTTTCTTTTTATTTCCATCGCTCTTGATTTTGAAACGAATGTGTGGTAGAATGATGATAGAAAAAAAGCAAATAGGAGTTCCCCTATGAATTTATGTGACATTAAAACTGTAAAACAAGTGATGGGTATGTTCCACCTAACCTTTCGTAAGGAGTTCGGACAGAACTTTTTGACCGACCGCTCGGTGGTAGAGGATATTGCCGATGCTTGTTGTGATAACGAAAATAGCACCATCCTTGAGATTGGCCCCGGTATGGGAACGCTGACCTACGAGCTCGCGCTCCGCCACAAGCGTGTGGTTGCGCTTGAAATTGACCGCGGTCTCATTCCCGTTCTCGATTACACGCTCGGTGAGTTCGATAACGTGACCGTGCACAATGAGGACGTGATGCAGGCCGACCTCGAAGCACTCCTGGCGTCCGCTTTCGCGGAAGGACCTGTGTCGGTGTGCGCCAATTTGCCTTATTACATCACCTCGCCCATTCTTATGAAGCTGCTCGAGTGCGGTCTGCCTTTTGATTACATTACCGTTATGATTCAAAAAGAGGTTGCCGACCGTCTTTGCTCACCTGCAGGTGGAAAGAATTACGGCGCTATTACCGCGGTGCTTTCCTATTACGGTGAGGCAGAAAAGCTCTTCGTAGTGCCTGCCGACAAATTCATTCCTGCACCCAAAGTTGATTCTGCGGTCATTCGCATCCGTCTTTATAAAGAACGCCCCTATCACCCCAAGGATGAGGCGCTGATGTTCCGAACCATCAAAGCTGCTTTTGCGCAGCGCCGCAAAACACTCTCCAATGCTCTTGCGGCAGGATTTTCGGAACTTACCAAAGAACAAATCAACTCTGTCATCACCGCCTGTGGTTTCGAGTCCACTATTCGCGGCGAGCGCCTTGACATTTCTCAATTCGTTGAGCTTTCCGACAAAATTGCTGAAACACTCAATCAATAAAATAAACAAGCACGCAAACATATTTTGCGTGCTTATTCTCTATATTTATAATTTCAAAAAACCCTTTACTGCTGCAATCAGCTTTTCTACCGTTGCAAATACACCTTCCAAAGGCTCCCAATAGCCAATCAGTATATCCTTATATTGATATGCAAAATATACAATGGCTGCAATGGCTGCAAGGAAAATAAGGAACTTGATAAAGCCTACAATGCCCTTTTTCTTGGTCTTGCGTTTCTTCTTATTGTTCTTGCCTTCGGGCTTTACCTTCTCTTTTTTCACTTTTTTGGATTTGCCGCCCAAAATAGGGGTACGTTGACCGCAGCAGGTACACATCATTTCTTGAGCAGATAATCTGGGTACAATTCCAAGCTTAGCCTTGCGACTGGAAACACTACTGTCATACAAACTTGCCTCGGGGGTTTGGAATCTGTTTATCCAGGTTACGTTAACAAGTCTCATTCTACCGCCACAGTTGACACAACGGTTTCCACTCTTTGCATTTTCGCGACTCATAGTCATCATCCTCCTCAAAAAACAACAATGCAGGGACACTCTGTAATTATTATAATATACTTTTTCAAAAAATGCAAGTACTTTGTAAAAAAAATACAACTGATATTTTATTTATTTTACAAGATAAGGTGTTTTCCAAACAAAAATCCCCCATATTTGGGGGATTTTTGTTTTGTGCTATATGTTCTGAGAGTTACTAACCTGTTGTAGATTCCATAAAACCAAGAAACGATACAGACATTGGGGATTTTGCGATTAGTCTTGCGCTTTTCTTCTTGCTTCAAAGCAAGCGCTGCAGTATACGGGACGGTCAGTGGAAGGCTGGAAGGTAATCTTAGCCTCGCCGCCGCAGTCTGCGCAAACAGCGGTGAAGTACTCACGAGGAGCCTTGCCTGCGTTCTTCTTAGCATCGCGGCAAGCCTTGCAAGCCTTGGGCTTGTTCAAAAAGCCCTTTTCGTCGTAGAATCTCTGCTCACCTGCGGTGAAAACGAATTCGTTTCCGCAATCTTTGCAAACCAACGTTTCATCAACGTATTCTTTTTCTACTACTTCTTCTTCTGCTACTACTGCATCGTTGATTTCTTCTTGGAACATGTGTGTAATCCTCTCTTTGTTGTGAAAATGGTGTATTTTTACCCTTGGCGGATTTTCACCGCCATCTTTGGAGTTTCCCCCAACGCTTTGATTAAGCTATTCGGGCATTGAACTGTTTGGATGGAGCGCCACGCGCAACTTTTTGCGAATGCGATAGACAGCGTTTTGCACGCTTCTTTCATCCTTTCCAAGGCTTGTGGCAATCGCACCTGTGGTCTGCCCCGAGAGATACAGCCACCAAACATGGTTCTCATATGGTGACAACACAGCCTCGATGCGACGGTAGAGCTCCATATACGCCTCCTCGGCGACAACGCCTTGGGTAACGTCTTCCTCTGTTTTGATGCGCTCCTCGAGCGGTAAAACCGCCTCGCGGCGACGAAGCTTGCGCGTATAAGAGATAAGACGGTTGCGCACACAAAGCTTGGCATAAAGGCCAAAGCTGACCTCTGCTTGCGTGCTATCGTAGCTTTGCACAGCCTTATAAAAAGCGATACAAGCCTCCTGGCGCAGGTCCTCCCCACTCTCCGAATCATCGGTTACATTTGCGAAAGAACGGCTCATCGCATCAATGAGAGGCTCGTAGGCTTCAAGGAGCGCTTCAAACGCACTCTCGTCGCCCGCGCGTGCGGCATTTATCAGGTCGAGATGTGCAATTTGCTCGTTCTTTTTCATCGGGTGTTCCTTTCGGGGGGCATCAAAAAAGTATTCTACACTTTAATTATAACACTTTTTTGTGAAATGTCAACATATTTTTTTATACTTTTCCACTATCTTTTTTGCACCTTGTAGCATCTTGCACAATTTGGATGTTTCGTTTTGAGAGATTTCGACGGATTTTTAATTATTATTTGTCCATTTTCCACATTGAGAAATGTGAAAAATTGTTAAATTTGGTGTGATGTTTTTTTAAAAATAAGTCAAAAAAGGAGAAAAAAAGGCTTTTTTGATGAAAAATGCTACGTTTTTGCACTCATATTTGTCCTTCTTGCGGCATAGGATGTAGCACAAAAACGGATAGAAAAGGAGCATTCGATATGGACAACTACACAAAAAACGACTCCGCCGCACTGCGCGTGCAAACTCTGCTTTGCGATAAACAGGAAATGAGTGAGGTGACGGCCGAGGTTTCTCTGCCCGACTACCGCCCCGAGGTCAAGCGTCTTGTTCGCGTCAGTGCCACGGTCACTCCACCTGCTCGCTACGTTGGCGCGGCAAACACCGAGCTTTCTGGATCGGTGGATTTTTGCATCCTTTATACGGGGAACGACGGAGCACTTTATTCCACCTCGCACACGTCGGAATACCGCATCGGTATTCCCACCGATCTGCCCTCCGATGCCCTGCTTGGCGAAGGCTTGGTGTGCGATGCCGACATTTTACCCGAGCCTTGCAACGCGCGTGTTCTGGCTCCCAGAAAGCTCTCGGTCAAATGCCGTTTGCGTGCACGAATGAAGATTTTTGGAACGCGTTTGATTGAGAATGGTGACCTTGTTTCGGGCATTGCCGCCGAAAAGCTGTACGGCTCCTGCGATGTTTGTGAGCTTTTCTCCGGTGTGGGTGAGCCCTTGATGCTGCACGATGAGATCGTTTGCGACACACAAAACGAGGACGTGCGCGTAGTGTGTGCCGACGGGCAGGTCTTTATTTCGGAAGCGGTTGCCGGCAGCGGCTGTGTCAACTGCCGCGGTGAGATTGCCCTCAAGCTTTTGTGTGCCCACGATGCAACCGGACTTCCCCCCTCTCAACTGACGCGACGCATTCCCTTTGAGAGTGCCACCGAGGTGGACGGATGCGAGGTCAACTGTGCGGCATCTGCCTTTGGTACTTGTGCGGATGTGAATGTAACCGTTGAAGACGGTCGTGTTTTGTGCGATCTCTCACTCATTTTGCAAGGGCGCGCACAAAGAGACCGCAGTATAACTTACGTGCGCGATGCCTATGCCTTGGAATCTGTGAGCGAAGGCAGAACCGATTTTCTCTCACTTCCGCAATCGCGCAGCTGCGTGTGCGCCAACTTTTCGATTGGTA
>SVQS01000089.1 GCA_015065205.1 Oscillospiraceae bacterium | reverse complement strand
GCCATCCCCTGCCGCGGCTTGCAATCGTCTGTGCACCTTCGCACCCAAAACCGCGCGCAAAAAAGAAGGCCTGCCGCCACCCGTCCCCGGTCGCAGATCCAAGTCTCCGCCCGAGTACGCCATCTCACACAGCTCGCGCACCGACATCGTCACGCACGCGCGTTCAATATCATATTTCATTGGCATAGCCTCCTTTCGTAAGGGATGCGATTTTTACGGGGGAACCTTCTTGCAAAGAAGGCTTCCCCCGTACCCCCTCCAAGAAACCTCTAACAGGGGGGTAAAAAAACAATTTGTTAGGTACGAATAGACAGACGACGCGAACACAAGGTTCGCTTTTGCTGTCGCGAGCGGCTAGGCACCGCCGAGACCCTATCCGCTAAGAAAGTTGATTTTCAGGATTCAAATACTGTTTCTATGTTCGGATACTCTTTGTAATGTTCTTCCAAATAGCTTTTGAAAATATCGTATTTAACACCATCTTTTTTATGCGAAAGATTACCAAGCGAAATACGGCTGAACTCTTGGTCATATTGCGTACCTGAGATAAGAAAATGATGCTTTATTTTCTTTTCATTTTTAACGAACCCGCTCGGGGAAATACTCATCTGATATTGAGAAATCCCATCGGTTCCGCTTACAATATTGATTGTTCCAAAGTACGAGGAAAGCTTCATCCTTTGGAAATACGAGGTATTATGATTGCCGCAAAAAGAAAAATTCTGATTATCCCAATTTTGAAGTACCATATCCAAGTCGACTGCTTTCCCATAGGTTGTGGCAATAATGCGGTATGTATCAAAATAATTCCACAGCTCTATCGTCCAACGTTGTTCCGAAAAATCAGCAAGAACCTTTAGGTAGCTTTCTGCTGCTTCCTGTGCATCTTTACAAACGGTGGAAACGGTAAAATATCTGCACGTTTTGCTCTCAGGCTCCTTGATTTTTGGGATGTCGATTTTTTCGATGCTATAATTTGCTTTGTAGAAATCGGTGAGCACTTTTTCAAAATCACATCTTTCGTCGAGCTTATAGTATTCATTATCGAACCGCTCTGCTTGATTGAAAATAGCTTGATCTACATCGCCTTCAAGTGTCGTAATGTCAATTAAATCAAAATAGTCGCACACCTTTGCGATAAACGGCGAAAATGCGAAATGATTGAGATAACCTCCGCAATGGCGCAAAAAGGGGTAGGTCTGTTTGCTTGTGTTGGTGAAATATTGCATCAAGCCGCCGTTATTGATTTCGTCCGAAAACATTCTTAACACATAATAAACCATTATGTTCAAGGAGAGCGTTTCTAACTTTTGCATTCTTTCCAGCTCCAAGATGTAATTGAAAAGATATTCATTTTCAAAAATTTTGTCTGGTTGCTTAGGAAGTTTGACAATCATAAGTCCACCGCCTTTCCACACTCTTTGGCGGCGGGAGCAAGCCCCCGCCCTACCACTATATTAATACTAAACTACTGTCTTAGCGACCAGGGTCTCGGTGGCCCCTGGGAGCTCGCGGCAGCAAACGCAAGTCTTTGGACTTGCGCCGACTGTCCGTAGGCAAATTAACGAGTCTGTTTTTGTCCTTTTGCTAGAAAGTTTTGAGGGGGCGTGGGGGAACTTTTTCAAAAGCTCCCCCACAATCCGCGTCCCCACGCGTCCCCTTACTTTGCTTCATACCAACTATTCCCTATATGGATATCCACATCGAGGGGAACGGAGTAGGTAACGGCATTTTCCATTTCGTATTTGAGGATTTCGCGGGCGCGGTCGGCAACCGAGCGGTGAGCCTCGATGAGAAGCTCATCGTGCACTTGCAGGATGAGTCGGGCATCGATGCCCTCTTCTTTCAGTCGATTGTGGACGCGCACCATTGCAAGCTTGATGATATCGGCGGCTGTTCCTTGAATGGGGCTGTTCATTGCCACGCGCTCACCGAACTTGCGCTGCATTCCGTTGCTTGCCTTGAGCTCGGGAATATAGCGACGACGCCCAAAGAGCGTGGTCACGTAGCCATCCTCATACGCCTTTGCGATAGTCTCTTTGAGGTAGGCATCAATGCCGGGGTATCCGGCGAGATATTGGTCGATATATGCCTGCGCCTCAGCACGAGAAACACCGATGTCATCCGAGAGCGAGAATGCGCCTATGCCGTACATAATGCCAAAGTTGACCGCCTTTGCACGCTTGCGAAGCTCGGACGTAACTGCCGATTCGGCAACGCCAAACACAGTTGCAGCGGTGGATGTGTGAACGTCCACGCCCTCGCGGAAGGCTCTTATCATATTGGCATCGTTTGAAATATGAGCCAAGAGTCGCAGCTCGATTTGCGAATAGTCCGCGTCGATAATAACGTAATCTTCATTTTCGGGTAAGAAGAAGCGGCGCAATTCCCTGCCGAGTTCTGTTCTGACGGGAATGTTTTGCAGATTGGGTTCGGTAGAGGAAAGTCTGCCCGTAGCCGTTCCTGTCTGCTTGAAATGCGTGTGTACGCGACCGTTTTCGTCGGCTACCTTGAGTAATCCCTCAACATAGGTACTCCGTAGCTTTGTGACCTGACGGTAGTCAAGGATGTCCTGCACGATGGGATGCGCGGGGCGGAGTTTTTCCAAAATTTCGGCATTGGTTGAGTATCCCGTTTTTGTCTTTTTGGCGTGCGGCAAGCCGAGAACGTCAAAGAGAATTTCACCGAGCTGCTTGGGAGAGTTGATGTTAAAATCTTGCCCTGCGTGGAAATAAATTTGCGCTTCGAGTGCCTCGGCAACTGCCGTAAGCTGCTCGCCGTATTTGGCAATGCCTTCGCGGTCAACGCGGAAGCCTGCCATCTCCATATCGGTAAGAACGAGCGCGAGCGGCATTTCAAGATCGTTCATAAGCTCTTCTTGTCCGCTTTCCTCAATCGCGTTCTTGATGAGCGGATAGAGGCGCGCAAGATACGCCGCGCGCGGAACATCTGCCGACATCACCTCACCCAAATAATCGGAAACGATGGTAGAAAGATCGAAATTGCTCTTGGAAGAGTTGGCAAGGTATGCGCCAAGCATCAAGTCATAAACGCGACATTTGCGCAAGAATGTCAGCGCGGGAATTTTATAAAGTGATTTAGAGTCGTAGCAAACAATCGTTTTATTGCCAAGGTGTGCCGAGAGTTCCCCACTCTCGCACGTCCAAACACTTGTGCCATCGGAAAGGGTGACTGATTCGCCATCCCAATCGAGAACAACAACCGAAAGTGCGGAAAGCTTTTCGCAGTCCAACGGTGCTACCTGTACAGGTGCGGCAACTGTCTCTTGAGGGGCGGGCTCGGCATCCAAGCCAAAACGCTTGATAAACACCGAGAACTCGAGCGAGAGGAGCAAGCGGCGCAATTCTGCGCGATCAATACCCGCGGTTGCAAGAGATTCCAAAGAATTCTCCAGTGGAACAGTTTGACAAATGCGCGCAAGCGTTTGCGAGAGATATGCACTCTCGCGACCGTTTTCGAGCTTTGCTTTGACAGAAGGCGTCAGCTTTGCCTCGGGTAAGTGCCCATAAATGCCGTCAAGGCTTCCAAACTCGCCAA
This sequence comes from Oscillospiraceae bacterium, assembly GCA_015065205.1. Classification (GTDB taxonomy): domain Bacteria; phylum Bacillota; class Clostridia; order Oscillospirales; family CAG-272; genus UMGS1865. The sequence continues at coordinate 3,768 of SVQS01000089.1, read as the reverse complement.
TCAGCTTGATGGCGGTCTTTTCTCCAATACCGGGCACACCGGGAATGTTATCCGAGCTATCCCCCATCAGGGCTTTGACGTCAACGAATGTCGAGGATGGAACGGTGTATTTTTCAAGAAATTTTGCTTCGTCCATATCAATGGTCTCGCTGTTGGTTGCAAGCAGAACATGGACGTTGGAACCGATGAGCTGAAGCGCATCACGGTCTCCCGTCATCAGATATGCCTCGCAATCGGCTTCGGTGCTCATCCGTGCAAGCGTACCGAGAATATCGTCTGCTTCATAGCCTTCGAGCGAGAGGACGTGATAGCCCATAGCAGAAAGAATTTCTTTTGCCACGGGAAATTGTGCCAACAACTCTTCGGGAGTGGCGTGTCTGCCCGCTTTATAAGCTTCGTACATTTTGTGACGGAAGGTAGGGGCTTTGAGGTCAAACGCAACTGCGCAATAATCGGGATTCAACGCCTCTGCCTGACGGGTAATCATATTGATCATACCGTAAAGCGCGTTTGTGGGAAAGCCGTCCTTGGTCGTGAGAGGTCTGACGCCATAAAACGCGCGATTGAGGATGCTATTGCCATCGATTGCAAGTAATTTTTTCTTCATGGTTCCTCCAAAGACACTTTGTGTCTTTATTTTATATCTTCCCCATTATTGTACCATATTTACAAGGGGTTGTCAAGGAAAAGAAAGCTAAAAAAGGGGGCGCCATCGGTCGCCCATAGTGGTAGGTGCTAAATTTTTACGTTATCACTGAAGAAGATGTATAGTGCGGATTTGTTTTCTCCAACAGAAGCCCTGCAGATAAGAGTGCCTTATTCCACAAGCGGTATGCCGTGCGACGCGAGATACCCAAAAGCCCTGCCGTATATTCGATGCTCTCGCCTTTGACATAGCGATAGTAAAGGAGCATCTTTTCTCGTCCGTTTTTCATTTGTCCCAAAAAGGAAGCAATCTCATAAATGCGCGCCTTCCAATATGCCTCGTCCCCTGCAAGAATATCCTCACAATCGCAAAGCTCGTCGAATTTTGCGGCTCGCTTTCTTTCGTATTTTCGCAGCTTGAGCATATCCAAGCATAGCTGATATCCGCACAAATAATTGCGCGCTGTCTCCCGTACTCTCATTTCTTCCTCTTGTGTCATTTTTTCACTCCCTTTCTATTTCGTAAATCCGTATTAAAATGTCGATTTTTTTAGGATTTTCAAAAAAATTGTCGAATTTTTGCGAATTCTATTGACAAATCTTCGGAAATCCGTTATAATGTTGTTGGTACACACATTATATCGGAAAACCGAACTATTGTCAAGTGGTATTTCGTATTTTCTTGATATTCTATGCTTTACACAAAAGCAATAGCAACAAATTGTATAATTTTGCCAAATTAGGGAGAAAAAGGAATGGAATACTCGATTTTTGAACGTCTCCTGCACGAGAAGGGCACAACGGTTTATCAGGTCTCCAAGGCTACGCGTATTGCCGCCTCAACCTTTACCGATTGGAAGCAGGGCCGCTCCACTCCCAAAGTGGATAAGCTTGCCCGTATTGCCGAATATTTTTCGCTCACGCTCGATGAGCTGATGGGTACATCCAGCGGTACGCGCGACACCGAGTCGGCTTACCGCCATCTGCGCGCGCGCAAGATGGTTCCCGTCATTGGCGTCATTCGCGCAGGTCGCCCCATTGTCACCGATGAAACCATGCTGGGGCACGAGTTTGCCGACGTAGACGACGTTGATGAATACTTCTATTTAGAGGTTTGCGGCGACAGTATGAAGAACTGCGGAATTGTGGATGGCACATACGTTCTTTTCCATAAACAACAGTACGCCGAGAACGGTGACATCGTTGCGTGTCTGGTCGACGGCGAGAGCGCAACGGTCAAGCGTTTTTCCAAGGAGAACCGCCGCATCGTGCTCTCTCCCGAAAATGAAGATTACTCCCCCATTCAACTCTCACCCGAGGATTTTGAAATCGGCAGAGCGCGCATTCTCGGCGTTGCCGTAGAAGCAAAGACGAAATTTTAACCCTAAAGGAAGTATCATTTTATGATTGCAATCAGCACAAACGATCTTTCCTTTTCGGTGGGAACGACCGTTATATTAGATAAGGTAACCTTCTCTCTTGAGGAAAACGACAAGCTCGGCATCATTGGCGTCAACGGTTGTGGCAAATCAACACTTTTGCGTCTGTTGACGGGTGCTGCCGAACCGACCTCGGGCGAGGTCTACCTCTCGCGCGACAAAACGATGGGCATTTTGACACAGGACGGCGCATTTGACTGCGAGGACGAAGAACAAACGGTGCTTGAAAGAATGTACCGCTCCTTCCCACGTCTTTTGCAAATGGAAGAACGCCTTGCTACCCTTGAAAAATCCCTCGCAGGCGGTGACGAGCGTACTATTCATGAATACACCGATCTGAATGAAAAATTCGTGGAAGAAGGCGGACTCGAATTTCGGAACAGATGCGCTTCCATTCTGTTGCGCCTCGGATTTGATAAGCTTGCCGCCCAGCAAAAGGTGGCAACACTTTCGGGCGGTCAGCGCACACGCCTTGCGCTTGCCGTAGAGTTGGCACGCGAGCCGGATATCCTACTGCTCGACGAGCCAACAAACCACCTTGATATTGAAACACTTGCGTGGCTCGAAAGCTTTCTCTGCTCCTACCCCAAATGCGTTATGATCGTCTCTCACGACCGTTATTTTTTGGATAAGGTCACAAATAAGACTCTCTCTATTGAGCATCACCGCGCAAAGCTCTATCGAGGAAACTACACCAAGAGTATGGAGCAACGCCGCATCGACCGCGAGATTGCCGAAAAGCATTGGAAGAACCAACAAAAGGAGATCGCGCGCCAAGAGGCATATATCGCACAGCAACGCGCGTGGAACCGCGAACGCAACATCATTGCCGCCGAAAGCCGCCAAAAGCTGCTCGACAAGATGGAACGCGTCGAGCGTCCGCAAAACGATCCCCGTGCCATTCGTATGCGTTTTGACGAGGCAAGCACATCGGGCAACGACGTGCTTGAAGCAAGAGGACTTTCGATGGCTTTTGGTGAGAGAAAATTATTTGACGATGTTTCATTTTTGATCAAAAGACAAGAGCGCGTGATGATCATTGGCCCCAACGGCTGTGGAAAATCTACGCTCATCAAAATCATTTTGCACAAGCTCGCGCCTGTTGTGGGGAGTCTGACAGAGGGCTACAACGTACACGTTGGCTACTACGATCAGGAAAACCAAAACCTCACCCCCGAAAACACGGTGCTGGACGAGCTTTGGAACGCCTATCCTACCAAAACCGAAACCGAAATTCGAAACACGCTGGGACTCTTCCGCTTTACGGGCGAGGATGTTTTCAAAACCGTTAGCGTCCTCAGCGGCGGTGAGAGAGCAAGACTTACACTCTCCAAGCTGATGCTCTCGCAAATGAATCTTTTGGTGCTTGACGAACCCACAAATCACCTTGACATCGATTCGCGCGAAGCGCTGGAATCTGCTCTTGAGCAGTTTGAAGGGACGATCGTAACCGTCTCCCACGACCGTTATTTGATCGAAAAGCTGGCAACACGCATCCTACAACTAAAGCCTGGACGTGCTTTTGCCGGCGATCTTTTGGATTATCGAGTAGATCATGTTGGGCACGCCTTTAGCGAATTTGAAGCCTACAAAAATGCACGCATTACAGACTTTGAGGGACGCGGTGTGTCATCTTCTTCATCTGTAAGCACACAAAGCTCTAACAAGGAACAGTATCTCAAAA
>SVQS01000088.1 GCA_015065205.1 Oscillospiraceae bacterium | reverse complement strand
ATGCCTTCCACAATGCCATACAAAATGGCTTTTAAAAGTTCAAAAAGAATCATGGATGTTTCTCCCAAATTAACATTCGCCCTTGAGACGATCCTTTGCGCGAACCTCCAGTCCGCGACCGGTTGCGGCACGCATAATGTCACCCTCGCACACGTCAAACGGTACGCGACACCAATAGATCATCGAGGGATGCGGTGTGGAATCGAGCACGCTTCCGTCAGGAGCATAAAGCTCCGAGACCTCAAAGCCTCTTCCAATCTTGCCGGGAGAGATGATCTCTGCCCCCTCGCCTGCACTCACCTTATTGCGTTGAATAAAACGATAAAGCTTACCGTTCTCATTCTCCATTTGAATACCGTTTTCTGTGATGGCTTGCGCCTCTGTTTCATCGTATTCGATAGCAGTGGAAAAATATGCCTTTTCACGGATGTATCCGCAGGTACTGACAAGCTGGGGATTGACCATCGGGTCGTCAAAATAGAAGCCCGTTCCGTACTCACGGTGCGAAACACTTTCGAGTTCGGATAGCCATTCGGGATCAAATTGATAGGACGTGGGGTCTTTTTCGTATGCTTTAATCGCCATGCGGTATGCGTTTGTGACCACAGCCGTATAGTAGGCGCTCTTCATGCGTCCCTCAATTTTAAAGGATGCAACACCGCACTCCATCAGCTCGGGGATGTGCTCGATCATGCACATATCCTTGGACGACATAATAAATGTGCCAACGTTTTCTTGCTGTTCGATCGGGAAAAGATCATCGGGACGTTTTTCTTCAACAAGTGCGTAATTCCAGCGGCATGGCTGTGAGCAGGTGCCACGGTTGCCGTCACGACCGTTAAAGGCATTGGCAAGCAGGCAGCGACCGCTGTAAGAGACACACATTGAGCCGTGAACAAAAGCTTCAAGCTCGATTTCTTCGGGAAGTTCTGCGCGAATAGCGCGAATTTCGTCCATTGTCAACTCGCGCGCAAGCACCAAACGTTTGGCTCCCATTGCCGCCCACGCTTTTGCGGATGCAGGACTCACAATACTTGTTTGTGTGGAGATGTGAATCTCCATTTCGGGCAAAATATCGCGAATGGTCGCCATAACGCCAAGGTCGGCAACGATCATCGCGTCAATGCCGGCATCCTTGATGTCCTCCAAGAAACGGTGCAGGGCGGGATACTCCTGAACGTGCGGCATGGTGTTGACGGTAAGATAAATCTTCTTTCCGCGTGCATGCACATACTCGGCTGCCTCGTACAGCTCTTCAACCGTAAAGTTGTCGGCCGCCGCGCGCATTCCGAACATCTGTCCTGCGCAATACACAGCATCCGCTCCGTAAAGAATAGCGGCTTTCAGTTTTTCAAAATTCCCCGCAGGGGATAAAAGTTCTGGCATAATGTAGTTGAGGACGCGGGGGAAGAGGGAAACTTTTTTGCAAAAAAGTTTCCCTCTTCCCCCGCACCCCCATCTCCTTTCAAAAAACGCTCTAAGCAAAAGGGATAATTGGTGCGTTCGTATGACGAACAGACGGGAAAATGGGTCGATACGGTGCGCGAAATCCTTGGAAATCGCGCACCGTATGTGCAAAAATCGATTTTTATTCTTCTTCGGTAACGGCAATGCCAAGGACCGCGAGGTCGGCAGCAGAGACGGGAGTGGGACATTGCGACATCAATTCACTTGCATTTTGTACCTTCGGGAAAGCGACAACGTCACGCAGAGAATCTGCACCCGACATAACCATTGCAAGGCGATCAAGGCCCATACCGGAGCCACCGTGAGGCGGTGCGCCGTATTTGTAAGCATCAACCAGGAAGCCGAATTTCTTTTGAATATCCTCGGAAGTGAGTCCAAGAACCTTGAACATTCTTTCCTGCAACTGCCAGTCGGTAATACGGATAGAACCGGAAAGCAGCTCGGTTCCGTTGAGAACCATATCGTAACACTCGGCGCGCACTTGTCCGGGGTCGCTTTCGAGATACTCAAGGCACTCTTGCAACGGCATCGTAAAGGGATGGTGCATAGCATCCCAGTGGTTGGTCTCTTCGTTCCACTCGAAGAACGGGAACTCAACCACCCACAGGAAGTTAAATGCGCCCTCGGGAATGAGGTCGAGCTTTTTGCCAAGGATGTTGCGGAGCGCGCCCAATGTGGGGAGCGTAACCTTATTTTTATCAGCTACGATAAGCATAACGTCGCCCTGTTCCATCTGTCCTGCATCAAGAATTGCTTGCAACTCCTCGGGGGTGAGGAATTTTGCAAAGGAGCAGTTAGGAGTTTCGTCAGCCCAACGAATATATGCCAAGCCCTTAGCACCAATGCCTTTTGCGTGCTCGGTGAGCTTGTCTATTTCTTTACGAGTCAAGGTAGCAGCGGCATTCTTTGCCACGATTGCACGAACAGAGCCGCCTGCCTCAATTGCAGACGTAAATACGCCAAAGCCACAATTCTTAACAACGTCGGAAAGATCCTGAATCTCCATCCCAAAACGGGTATCGGGCTTATCCGAGCCGTAGCGGTTCATTGCATCGGCAAATGTGATGCGCGGCAGAGGTGTGGGAATATCCACGTTCAACACTTCCTTGAATACGCGCTTGATAAAGCCCTCGTTCATTGCCATAATGTCCTCTTGCGTAACAAAGGACATTTCAAGGTCGATTTGTGTGAATTCGGGTTGACGGTCGGCACGCAGGTCCTCATCGCGGAAGCAACGTGCAAGCTGAATGTAGCGGTCGTAGCCCGAAAGCATGAGAAGCTGTTTGTAAAGCTGGGGAGATTGCGGGAGCGCATAGAAGCTGCCCTTATGGATACGGCTGGGAACGAGATAGTCACGTGCACCCTCGGGGGTGGACTTAATCATCATAGGTGTTTCAATTTCCAAAAAGCCGTTTTCGTAATAGTAATCGCGTGCAACCTTTGCAATTTGATGGCGCATCATAATGTTGCGTTGCAAGGAAGGACGGCGCAGATCCACATAGCGGTACTTCAATGCTATTTCATCATTGACTTTTTTGCTGTCATTTACCTCGAAGGGAGGGGTTTGTGCAGCGGAAAGAATTTTGAGCTCGGTTACAAAAATTTCAACCGCGCCCGTGGGAAGGTTGGGGTTTACAGCACCCTCTCCGCGAGGACGAACTGTGCCGTGAGCGGCAAGAACGTACTCTGCACGAATACCAAATGCCTTATCAAAAATTTCTTTGTCACTCTTGTCGTCAAAAGCGAGCTGAACGATACCTGTGCGGTCACGCAGGTCGATAAAAATGAGGTTACCGAGGTCGCGTTGCTTTTGTACCCAGCCCATAACGCATACCTGCTTGCCAATATCGCTCTCGCGAACAGTACCGCAATAGTGGGTACGTCTATCATTTGCAGTCATCAATTCTGCCATAATATCACTCCTTTATCAGAGCTTGTTTCCGTTTTTATCAAACAGCGGAAGCTCTTCAAGATAAATCAAATCGTCTCTGTTTTTGGCATTTCCTTCTGCCAAAATGGTCATACGTCCGCAGATTTCGCCACCTGCGGCCTTTACAAGCTCCTCGAGAGCATGCAGGGAATCGCCAAGGGATACAACGTCGTCAACGATGAGTATCTTCTTGCCCTTCATCATCTCGGCGTCAGCCGTATCGAGATACAGCTTTTGAGGATGGTCGGTGGTAATGGAGCGCACGTTGACCTCGGTAACGCCCGTCATATAGAGCTTGGGGGACTTGCGCGCCAACATATAGCGTTGATTGCCTGCGAGGCGTGCCATTTCGTGAACAAGCGGAATACCCTTTGCCTCGGCAGTGATGAGATAATCGTATGTAGGTGCCTTTTTGAGCAATGCCTCTGCACAAGCGGTGGTGAGCTCGGGATCTCCGAAAATAACGAATGCCGCAATCATCATATCGTCGTTCAGGGGGCACAGGGGCAGGTCTCTTTCACAACCTGCAATCGTCATACGGTAATATTTTTGTTCCATAGCTTTCTCCTAAAATCCTCCGCGCCGATCAAAATTCGGGACGGATGTATTCAACGTACGCCCCATCCAGTGCCTCTTGCACAAGGGCGTCAAAATCCAATCTTCTTTGTTGCTCCTCAACCTTTGAGAGCTCGGGCTTAGTACGCGGATGCTTGGGGGTAAACACGGTGCAACAGTCCTCATAGGGCTGAATCGAGGTTTCAAACGTTCCGATCTTACGGGCAATTTGCACGATCTCCTCTTTGTCCATACCGATGCAAGGACGGAATACGGGGAGCGTGGACATCGGATCGGTAACGCCGATGGCTTGCATCGTTTGCGATGCAACCTGACCAAGACTCTCGCCCGTAATCAACGCGCCACAACCGATATCGTGTGCAATGCGGTCGGCAATCGCCATCATATAACGGCGAAGAATAAGCGTGAAGTAATCCTCTTCGCAGTTTTTAACAAGCAGTTCTTGAATATGTGTCAAGGAAACGATACGCACACCGAATGTGCCTGCGTATTGCGATACCTCGCGTGCGAGTTCAAGAACCTTTTCACGCGCCATTTCGCTGGTGTAGGGGAAGGATTCAAAGTGAACAGCCTCAATTTGCACACCGCGCTTGGCAATCATATAGCCCGCCACGGGGGAATCAATACCGCCCGAAAGCAGAAGCAACGCCTTGCCATTGGTGCCTACGGGCATGCCGCCCGCGCCCTTGAATTGACCTGCGTGAATGAATGCATTGTGCTCGCGAATCTCCACCTGTACCACGATTTCGGGATTTTTTACATCAACCTTGATGCCGCGAACGGTGGAAAGCACATAGCCGCCAACCTCACGCGCGATCTCCATAGAATCGAGTACAAATCGCTTGTCCGAACGTTTGGCAACCACCTTAAAGGTCTTTTTGCCAACCAAAAATTGCGGAACGTAATCCTTAACGGTTCGCTCAATAGCTTCCATCGTTTTTTCACAAACCGCGCAACGGCTGATGGCTACAATGCCGAACACCGTTTGGATGTTTTGGAAAAGCCCATCGATATCGCAAAAATCGTCCTGCGGGGTGATGGTGATGGTGCTTTGTGAGCTCTTGATCTCAAAAGTGCCGAAATGCTTTGCACGGTGGCGCAAATTACGGCACAACGTATCCTCAAAATAGCGGCGATTTGCACCCTTGAGCACGATTTCGCCAAGCTTGCAAAGTAAAATTTCTTTCATACGTCTATCAGTTTTCCTCTTCTACGATCTCGTCGTCATCAAAGATGGGCTCACCGTTGCGGTAATCATCGAGAAGTGCATTTGCTTTTTCTAAGAGAGCCGCAGGTACGTAAATATCGCAACCGTACATCGAATATCCGGTTACAACGCGAACAGCCTCACCGGCACCGCGATCCTTTGCAAGGAACGGGATCTTTTCTTCTTCAAGAATGCCGCAGATGATGTATTTTTCCACATCATCATGCGTTGTAGTCAACAGCGCGGTGTCTTTATCCGGCTTTGCGGGAGTATCTAAGCCAAAAAACTTATCCATAATATCCTCCTCAATCTTCGTAGTAGTTGGGGAACAATTTTTCCCAGACCTTAGCACATCCAATGGTATCTGCAATGGACGTATGAGCAACACCGTCCCATTCAATTCCCAAAAGTGCCATAGCATCACTTAGGGATGCGTGCACAAGATCGGGATAATGCTCGGACTGATAGCGCACGAATTCGATAGACGCGCAACGCGTTTTTTTGTGCAACGCCTCACGTTCTGCCTCGGTTTCGTAAATGTATTTGATGTGGCTATAGTCGGTGGAAACACCGTATGCAATCAGTACGTCGGCAGCGGCAAAAATGCGCTTGAGCTCGGGTACAAGATCGTTCAAATGCGGAGCATCAGCAACCATTTCGGGAGTGATTCCGTGAATCTTTTCGGTCTGCTTCCACTTCTTTTTGTGATCAGGCTTGACCAACGTGTTCATAACAACACATCCGTAGCCGTTGGTGATGGAAATGGAAAGAATTTCATCGTGCGTATAGACACCTGTAAGCTCCAAATCAAAGAACAACACACGGTCACGCTTCATATGGTAGTGCTCGGCACGATGCAGATCTCCCTCGGCTCGGCGAATGGCAAGATCCTCGGCAAAGCAATTTTGGCAAAGCTTGCGGCGATAACGCACATCCTTGCCACAATGCACGCACATCAGTGGGCGCCGAATGGCAGTTTTTTTATCGTAAAAATAGATAACGCTCTTGTCACTGCGAAGCGTGTAAGCAACCGGCTCCTCAATAACGTCATAATTCATCTGTGAGAGACGCTCAACGGTGTAAAAGCCGCAAGCAGCAGCGCGTTTTGTGCTCATGCGGACAATTTCAACACCGCTATCGAGTGTCATCGTCTCACTTTTTTGCGTGGGAGCGTACCAAAGCTCGGGGGGCGCTTCTGCCACGCGAGTGGGATCAAAAAAGTATGTAATGCTGCCATCCTCATTTTCCAAGAAAGCAGCAGGGTCTCCAACCGGCATCAAGTGCATACGGTTGAGAACGTCGCGGGTAAGATAATTTTTTCTCTCCGCATCAGCGGGAGAGAGGTGTGGAATGGTTGCGCCTGAGCGCAATTTCATATCGGTTTTCAAAAAATCCTCCTTACCGTCCTGTACCCGACGCATACACGCCTGCGCAATTGGCAGCGGATGCCGGTTTCAAAAACGGTTTTGCTCATTTTAGCTGTGAGCTTCTTCTCGTTGACGTTTGCACCATACGAACGTGTAAAAATGGTTTGCTTGCGATCAGCCTGAATAAAACACAGATACAGTTATTATATCATAATAAAGAAACACTTTCAATAGCTTTATAAAATTTCTCTTTGCTTTTTTGGCGTTTTCTTCACTATTTTGTGCTTATTTTTATAATGAGAATAATTCTTATTTTAGATTTTTCTCTTTTTTAGATTGTTTCTTACAAAGAGAACGTAAACAAGCAAGAGCGCTATCAAGCCCTCCAACCTCGTCGATAATGCCGTATTTTACAGCCTCACGCCCCTCGATGATAGAGCCGCAATCGGTAGCGATCTGGTCGGGGCGCATCATCAGCTCGCGCACCACCTCGGGATGCGCTTTGGAGTGTGTACAGATAAAATCCACGATTCTCTTTTGCATCTCGCTCATATACCGAAAGGATTGCGGCACACCGATCACCATTCCGCTGATACGAACAGGATGGATCGTCATAGTAGCGCTTGGAACAATAAAGCTGCGTTTTGCTGCAGTGGCAAGCGGCACGCCAATAGAGTGTCCTCCACCGAGGACGAGGGATACAGTCGGTTTTGTCATCGAGGCAATCATTTCGGCAAGAGCGAGTCCTGCTTCTACGTCGCCACCCATCGTGTTGAGAATAACAAGAAGTCCGTC
>SVQS01000087.1 GCA_015065205.1 Oscillospiraceae bacterium | reverse complement strand
GTTTGCAAGGGAGAGGTCGCACACGAGGTTGCAAAGGCGGTTATGGGAATGGGCATGAACAAATTCGCCGCAGATGCGCCCGTTCTTATCGTTATCTCCGAGGAACCTTACTGCAAGAGTGCGGCTCTCGGCGCAAAAGTAAAGGGCAATGATTACCGCTCCATTGACATCGGCATTGCGGCGGCATACCTGACCGCTGAAGCGACAGCGCAAGGACTTGGCACTTGTATTCTCGGTTGGCTCGACGATGAAAAGATCCGCAAAACCTGTTCCCTCTCTCACCCTGTTCGTCTTGTTATCACACTCGGCTACGCCAAAGAGGGTGACAAGTTAAGAAAGAAAAAGAGAAAAGATATGGACGAATTGGTGACGAAGTTGTAATTATGATACGATATAACAAAAAACTTGTTCCGATTGCAAGAGTGTTGCGAAAAAATATGACGCCCGAAGAAAAGCATTTGTGGTATGATTTCCTCAAAAAACTCCCCTATCATGTACGACGTCAACACAATATTGAAAATTATATTGTAGATTTCTATATCGCTGAGAAGAAAATCGTTATTGAAGTGGATGGAACACAGCACAACTCTCCTGAACACCAAGAAAGCGATAAACAAAGAGATGAAGCACTTGCATCTTGGGGAATCACTGTTTTGCGGTATTCTAACGAAAGCATACGTAAAGATTTCAATATGGTTACAGAGGATATTTTAAGAAAACTTGGCTTGGATGAGAGCGAATAAAAAGTTAGTTAGCTATGGGACACCTCATCCGTCAGCCGACAAGCGGCTGCCACCTTCCCCCACTGGGGAAGGCTTTGGCTATACTTTAAACTATTTTTATAACTATGTGCATCCTTATTTGCCTTTGTTTTTTTCGATGATTGCTTACTTTACTCTCCATATCTTATGAAAATGACTGATATAGTGTTTTTATTGCTATTAGGATGGTTGGGCATGAAATAAGCCTTCCCCAGTGGGGGAAGGTGGCGACCGTCGCTCTGCGACGGGTGACGGATGAGGTGTCCTGATGCAAAACTTGCTTTTCTTTCAATACAAAAAGTTATCCCGACAGACAAAATCTGTCGGGATGAATCTTTTATAAGTCAAAATTATCGCACAACGCGATGCTTACACATATTCTTCTTTTTGCATTTGGGGCAAGTTAAGCGGCGTTTGGTAAGGGTATGGTATCCCTTTACGTATTCGCCCATAGTAGGCACAAAGAGCTCTTTACAATGCGGGCACTCAAAATATCCGGCCTTTCTTTCAAGAACTGCCGCCCCGCCGATTCCAATCACTGCTGTGGCGACGGCAAAGAGAAGGATTGCGACTCTGTTGAACGTGTCCATTGGAATATAAGAAGCAATTATAATAAGCGAACACACCGCAATTATTGTAATAACACCGCAAATAACCGATAGTGCCATTCGTTGTTGGTTTTCTTCGTTTTCTTTCATCAAATTCATCATGTTTTCCTCTGCTTTCGTTTTGTATGCGACATCAGAGATACACTCACCGCTCAGTAAATCGTTGACCGTGATTTGCAACGTCTCGCACAAAGGCATCATCAAAGAGACTTCCGGCAGTCCCTTTCCACATTCCCATTTAGAAACGGTTTTATCGCTGATGGAAAGTGCATCGGCAAGTTGTCTCTGCGTCATATTTTTTTGTTTTCTTGTTTCAGCTATGAATTTGCCGATTTTGATCTGATCCATCGGGTTCTCCCCCCCTTATGCTTTTATTATACAGGATGAATTGATTGTTGAACACACACGGAGCGTAGAATTTGAAACATCTACGAATAGTAGAGATAAAATCTCTATTATAACGCACAAAGCTTTTTGTGAATTTCCTCAATTTTATGCTTTGCACCGTCGAACTTCGGCCAAGTATCCAAGCCATCGTCCTTTTTGCGCGGTATGATGTGGATATGAAAATGCGGAACAGACTGTCCTGCGCTCTCGTCGCTTGCATTGAGCAGATTGACGCCATCGTAACCGCATTTCTCTACGCAATGACACGAAACCTTTTTGACCGCAGACATTAGTTGCTGAAGTGTCGCTTCATCACAATCGAGGATACTTTTTACGTGCTTTTTGGGGATTGCAACCATGTGACCGTCCACATCCTTTGCAATATCCATAAAAACCATTGTGCTCTTGTCTTCATAGACTTTCAAGCTCGGAAGCTCTCCGTTAACGATTTTACAAAATACGCAGTTCATTCATTTTCTCCTTGTTGAATTTTTGTATATTGTTTATTTCAAAGCACAAATCAAAGCAGGTTAAATACCCTGTCTATAATATAGCCCGAAAAGCTCCAAGACACGAAGAAAAGTGCGAGGGCGGCGAGGGCTTCCCAAACGGCGATCTTTTTTGCCTTCTTCGTGTTATTGAGATTAATCAAGTGCGCAACATTGGCAATCGCCATCAAGGCTATAAAAAGTGCCGATAAAATAGCGATCAATATCGGAAGAATGAGAGTGGGGGCGTGTTCCGAATCAAAAAACGGAGACACCATCGCCAATAAAATGCGCATAGCACTTTCGACAAACAGTCCTCCAAACAAGCCGAATACGAGCGGAGAAAGAATCGGTATCATTTTCTTCATAAGCACCTCCTGAAATATTCTTGTCCTCGTTACTGATTTCATTATACCATAAAATTATTGATGAAACAATATTTCCATCAAAAAAAGCTTTCTTTTTTTCTTTCCCCTATTGACAAATCGTCAAAATAGGTTTATACTATTAACAACATCAAAAACCGATGCGAAAGAATAGTAACCGAGTACAAAGCTTTTACAGAGAGCCGCAGATGGTGGAATTGCGGTAAGAACAGCTTGGCGAATGGGCTTTCAAGGGCGAACCGAACGAGTATTTTCTCCAGTAGGCTTCGACGGGGTGCGCTCCCGTTACCACTCGCGCCGCATATAATCTACTACCGTATGTGAAAAGTGGAAGCATTTGCTTCAATGAGGGTGGCACCGCGAATTTTTCGTCCCTATAACCGAGAGGTTTTGGGGCGTTTTTTGTTTTTGCCACCGCGAAAGGAGAACATTATGGCACAAAGAGAGATCCCCTACAAGATTTATTTGGAAGAGAGCGAAATGCCGCGCAACTGGTACAACGTGCGCGCTGATATGACAAAGAAGCCCGCTCCCCTGCTCGACCCCGATACCTGCAAACCCATCACGGCAGAGGCTCTTGGCAAGGTCTTTTGCGAGGAGCTTGTCAAGCAGGAGCTTGACGACACAAATCGCTACATTCCCATTCCCGAGGAAATTCTCAATTTTTATAAAATGTACCGCCCCGCACCGCTGGTTCGCGCTTACTGTCTTGAAAAGAAGCTTGGCACGCCCGCGCACATCTATTATAAATTTGAAGGCAACAACACAAGCGGCAGCCACAAGCTCAATTCTGCTATCGCGCAAGCGTACTATGCAAAAGAGCAAGGTCTGGTTGGTGTTACCACCGAGACGGGTGCCGGTCAATGGGGTACTGCCCTTTCGATGGCTTGCTCCTACTTCGGACTGGACTGCAAGGTGTTTATGGTCAAATCCTCTTATGAGTTGAAGCCCTTCCGCCGCGAGGTTATGCGCACCTACGGTGCGAGCGTAACCCCCTCTCCCTCTGATACCACACGCGTTGGACGTCAGATCCTTGAGGAATTCCCCGGCACGACGGGAAGCCTTGGTTGCGCCATTTCTGAGGCGGTTGAAGCCGCGACCGAACGCGATGGCTACCGCTACGTGCTTGGTAGCGTTCTTTCGCAGGTTATGCTTCACCAATCTGTCATTGGCATGGAGACGAAAGCCGCTCTTGACAAATACGGCGTAAAAGCCGACGTCATCATCGGCTGTGCCGGCGGTGGCTCGAATTTAGGCGGTCTCATCGCTCCCTTTATGGGTGAAAAGTTGCGCGGCGAAGCGGATTATCACTTCATTGCAGTTGAGCCCGAAAGCTGTCCCTCTCTCTCTCGCGGCAAATACGTCTATGACTATTGCGACACCGGTCGCGTTTGTCCTCTTGCCAAAATGTACACGCTTGGCAGTGGGTTCATTCCTGCCGCTACACACGCAGGCGGTCTCCGTTACCACGGCATGAGTTCTACCCTTTCGGAACTCTATGACGAAGGTCTTATGGAAGCGCGCACAGTCAAGCAGACCGAGGTCTTTGCCGCTGCCGAGTATTTTGCTCGCATTGAGGGTATTCTGCCCGCTCCTGAAAGCTCTCACGCCATCAAAGTGGCAATGGATGAAGCTATCAAGTGCAAAGAGACCGGCGAAGAAAAGGTCATCGTATTTGGTTTGACCGGAACCGGCTACTTTGATATGATGTCCTATGAGAAATTCCACGACGGCAAAATGATTGACTACGTCCCCACCGACGAAGAAATCGCTCAAGGTCTTTCCAAAATACCGAATATCGAAGGATAAAAGATTGTGGGGGAAACTTCTTAAAAGAAGTTTCCCCCACACCCCTTTCAAGAACTCTCTCACAAATAATAGCTGAATGGTATTGTCAGTTTACTAACAGACGGACGACGCAAGCACAAGGCTTGCTTTTGCTGTCGCAAGCGGCTGGGCACCACCGAGACCCCATCCGCCAAGAAAGTTGTTTTGATGCAGTGAATAGCAAAAAGGGATAACTCTTTAGAAGGGCTATCCCTTTTGTTTTATTACTTTTTGAAGAGTGGTGTAGAAAGATATCTTTCTCCTGTATCAGGCAACAGAACCGCGATGCGTGCATCCTTGGGCATCTGCTTTGCAAGTTCTGCGGCGGCATGAAGTGCAGCGCCTGAAGTAATGCCAACCAAAATTCCTTCAGTGGTGGCAAACATTCTTGCAGCACTAAAGGCGTCCTCAACGGTAACGGTGATAACTTCGTCATAGACGGTTTTATCAAGGTTTTCGGGAACAAAATTTGCACCGATTCCCTGCAAGCCGTGCTTACCTGCATATCCTTTGGAAAGAAGCGGCGAGGTTTGCGGCTCTACCGCAACGATGCGACAGTTCGGATTTTGTTCTTTGAGGTAGCGTCCAACACCCGAGAGTGTTCCACCTGTACCAACGCCTGCTACAAAAGCATCGATGCGGCCGTCGGCATCCTCCCAAATTTCGGGACCTGTGGTGATATAGTGCGCCTTGGGGTTTGCGGGATTATCAAACTGCGAAGGTATAAAACTATTCTCCATCTCGTCGGCAAGCTCTTTTGCTTTGGCTACTGCGCCCTGCATTCCGAGTGTTCCGTCTGTTAAAACAATTTCGGCGCCGTAGGCGGCAAGAAGCGCGCGGCGTTC
This sequence comes from Oscillospiraceae bacterium, assembly GCA_015065205.1. GTDB lineage: Bacteria > Bacillota > Clostridia > Oscillospirales > CAG-272 > UMGS1865. The sequence continues at coordinate 2,161 of SVQS01000087.1, read as the reverse complement.
AGCACTCATACTGTCGGGCATCGTCAAGATCAGACGGTATCCGCGGCGAGCGCAAAGAGCGGCAAGACCGATACCTGTGTTACCGCTGGTGGGTTCGATAATAGTTGCGCCCTCTTTGATAAGTCCGCGTTCTTCGGCATCGTCAAGCATAGAAAGTGCTACACGATCCTTGGCACTGCCTGCGGGATTGAAGCACTCCAATTTGCAAAACAAATGTGCACCCTCCGCATACGTGGCGCCAAAATTATGCGCCTCGAGAAGCGGCGTTCTCCCTATTATTTCGGCTATATTATGAAACAGCATGGCATACACCTCCTGTCGATTGTCTTTTCCTTATTGTATCACAAATCCAAGCGTTTGTCAATTATCTCTCCATAAAACAGAAAAAAACAGCACGGACGACTCCATACTGTTTTATTCTGAGGCAAAGCTGGGTTAGGACTTTACCGTTTTTTGTTTGGTTTGATTACTTGTTCAGCGCGTTGAGCTTCTTGGTGAACTGGCTCTTCTTATGAGCTGCTGCGTTCTTATGGATGATTCCGTAAGCGGCTGCTTGGTCAACCTTCTTTACAGCTTCCTTATAAGCTGCTTGAGCGGCTACCATATCACCGGATGCAAGAGCTGCATCATACTTCTTCATTTCAGTCTTGAGCGCGCTGCGGTGCATTTTGTTCTGCAGGGTCTTGGTCTCGATAACCTTAACTCTCTTCTTAGCAGACTTAATGTTAGGCATAGTTTTTTACCTCCCTATAGATTTGAAATTCGAATAACTGATATTTCAAAGCGGCACCTGAGAGGGTGTGCACTGCTTCATCCATATACTGCTATATTGTATCACAAATAAAATCAAATTGCAATACCTTTTTGCAAAAAAGTTTGAATTTTTTTGAAAAAAACAAAGAAAACTGCCCGTTTGTTTTTTGAAAACGAGCAGTTCCTTGTTTTTAATGTAAAAAGGATTATTTAACAGTACCCAAGAACTTCAAAACGCAGAGAATAGCACCGACGATGCTGTAGATCTCTACCAAAGAACCGATGATAGCAAAAATAATGCCAATAATTGGCAGTCCAGCAAGCACGCCGATCAAAACGCCAACAACAAGGCAAGCGATCAAAAATACGATCAGCACCTTAACCAAAGAACCAACATCACCGCTCTTTACCTTAAAGGGCATGGGCCAATACTTTCTTACAAAATCCATTTGTAAACCCTCCATTAAATTGAAATAACATCTTTTTTGATGTATCTATATTCTATCATATTCTGTACGTCTTGTCAAGTATTTTGAAAAAAGCAATTTTAATAGATTTTTATAAAAGAAAATCATACGAAAGCGAAAAAAAGACTTGCATTTTTTCAATTTTGCGGTATAATATATAATGTTGAATTATGGCTATTTTGAAGCCGACATTATTGGAGGATTTTAAAAATGAGTAAAAAGCTTGAAAAATTGAAGAATTTTGCCGGTGTGCAGGGTCCCGTGCTCACCATCGTAATGGATGGCGTCGGTCTTGCTCCCAACACCGTTTCCAATGCCGTTGCAGGCGCATACACCCCCAACCTTGACGCTCTGATGAAGAACTATCCTATGGTAACTCTGAAGGCTCACGGCACCGCTGTAGGGCTTCCCTCTGACGACGATATGGGCAACAGCGAGGTTGGTCACAACGCTCTTGGTGCAGGACAAGTATTTGCACAAGGTGCAAAGTTGGTTTCTAACTCCATCGAGTCGGGCAAAATGTTTGCCTCGGCTACTTGGCAAGAGCTCGTTGCAAATGTTAAAAAGAACGGCTCTACCCTGCACTTCCTCGGTTTGTTCTCCGACGGTAACGTCCACTCTCATATCGATCACTTGATGGCTATGCTGAAACAGGCAAAGGCCGAGGGCGTCTCTACCGTTCGTGTTCACATTCTTCTTGACGGTCGTGACGTTGGCGAGACCTCTGCTCTTGATTATATTCTTCCCTTTGAAGATTTCCTTACAAGCCTGAACGGCGACGGTTTTGACGCTCGCATTGCATCGGGCGGCGGTCGTATGAGCATTACCATGGACCGCTACGAGGCAAACTGGAAGATGGTGGAAGAGGGCTGGAAGACCCACGTTCTCGGTCTTGGCCGTCAATTCTGCTGTGCTGCAAAAGCGGTACAGACCTATCGCGA
>SVQS01000086.1 GCA_015065205.1 Oscillospiraceae bacterium | reverse complement strand
AAGTAATGCTTCCAAATATACTGAATTGAAATTGGAGCAAGATGGCGACAGGTTCGTTTCTTTTAGAGTGATTGATACGTTGAATGACCGTGTAATATTTATAGGATTGTTTATATAAAATAGGGTTTAAAATGATTATGTAACCGCAAAACAAAAGCCTCGAGGCAGTCGCCTCGGGGCTTTTGTTTTGCCTTTCCCCCGGCCAGACTCGAACACTCCGCCACCCTGCGCGCCGAAGGCGCGGACAAAACGAGAGCCGTAAGGCTCGAAGTTTGTCGCATGGTTCGATGTCCTTTCAAAAAGGGTTTGTTTTTACAATCTGTATGCGATGATACACGCGGGCTCCTTCCACCGCTGGCGCGGTCCCCCTCCCTCCCGGAGGGAGGCCTGATGTTAAGTCGCCGCTACCTCCTCTTTGAAAGACGGCACGGTCTTTCTTGCCTCCTCGCGCGCCCCCGAGGGAAAGCACCCCATCGTTTTTTCCAACCAAACGGAGAATTTTAGGGCAGAAAATCTCCAAACGTTATCTTTACTTTCCAATAATTAAGGTGTATAATATAGTTACAAAATCGATTTTGAAAAATACTTTTAGGAGGTTTTTATGTCTATTGGAAAAAATATTGCAAGTTTTAGAAAAGCCAAAGGATGGACACAGGCAGAGCTTGGCGAACTGATCGGCGTTTCAAATCAAGCTGTTTCAAAATGGGAATTGGGAACCACCGCACCTGATGTAATGCTTTTGCCCGCACTTGCCGATGCCTTTGGTTGTTATATAGACGAATTGTTTTCCAGAGAGGTGAAGACTGAAATTCATTATGACCACTGTGCGGAGCTCCCTTGGGAGGATGATAACACGATAAGAATTTTTCAAACCGTGGGCAAGAAAATTATAAAATCACAAGAAGCCAATACCTGCATAGAAGTGGCTTTTCCACGAAATTGTAATGAAACAACCAGACAATATTTTAAGGTGGAGGTCTTTGGTAATCTTGCATCTGATAGCAGTATAAACGGTGATGTTGTTTGTCACGGACATATTGATTGTCATGAAATAAATGGAGACGTTTCAGCACAGAGTTTCATTACTGCGTATGTGATCAACAGTCACGGAAAAGTTGTCTGCAACTCTCTAAAATGTGACAAGATCGAAGGCGATGTTACCATCAAAAAAACAGATTGATTGTAAATAAAATCTTGTTATACAAAAAGAAAGCCACGGTCGCGTTTTGTAACCGTGGCTTTCTTTTATCTCTCCTTCAACTTTTTATCCCAAAATAAGTTTTTTGTTATCTGCCCTTGTAAAGGGGATATAGATATGATATAATAAAAACAGAACAACAGTGTATTTCGATTTTTTTCGAAAGGGATGGCGAGTCGTCATCTTTTCACTCATGGCTATCGTATTCGCTGCACAAGCCCTACAAAAGTCTTCCGACACGCGAGCGTTTCGGGACTTTTGCCAACGGTCTTGTTCCACTCAGTCGAAATGCTCGACGTAGTCTAGCAAGGTTTCGTAAAACTCACCTTGCTATCGGTACGTCTGCGCGTTTCGCCATACAAATTGGTGTTGTTCTAATCATCGGGAAAGGAGAGCTATATGATCGTTTATAAAGAACTTGCTTCCATTGAGCAAGATTTGGGATTTTCGGCGAGAACCCTTTACGGTTTGAGCAATCATCTTGAAAAGCATTATCACAATGTGTTCATTCCGAAGAGTGACGGAAGTAAACGAAAACTCTCCGTTCCCGATTTGATTTTGAAAAGAGTACAAAAATCAATAGCAGATAACATCTTGGTGCAATTTCCTGTTTCAAGATATGCAAAAGCATATAAGGTCGGGAGTAGTGTTCAGCGGAACGCACAGCCGCACATTGGAAAGAAAAAGCTTCTTAAGCTGGATATAGAGGGCTTTTTTGATCATATTCTTTATTCTCAGGTTAAGGATATCGTTTTTTGCGAAGAGAAATTTGCAGAACCCATTCGAATTCTATTAACGATGCTTTGCTATTATAAAGAGTCGCTTCCACAGGGAGCGCCAACATCCCCGGCAATTACCAATATTATTATGTTTGATTTTGATGAAACAGTTGGAGCGTTCTGTAACAAGAAAAATATAGCGTATACAAGATACTGCGATGATATGACTTTCTCGGGCGATTTCGACGAGGGGGAAGTCATCACGTTTGTAAAAAAAGAGCTTTTTAAGCTTGGTCTGTTTTTGAAAAACCGCAAAACGGTAGTTCTTCCAGCAAGCAAACGGCAAACGGTAACGGGCATAGTTGTCAATGAGAAGCTTAATATTACAAAAGAGTATAAGAGGAACATTCGCCAAGAGATGTACTATATTCAAAAGTTCGGGATGGATGAGCATTTGAACAAGCTTGGTATATCGGATAAAAGAGGATATCTTCTTTCTCTAAAAGGGCGCATTTCTTTTGTTCTTCAAACCATACCGAATAATCGTGAGTTTGTGGAGTATAGAAAAGTTCTCAACGCGAATCTGTTATAAAACAAGAAGAAAAATAAGAAGGTTGCAATTTTATCATATCTTCCTAAAATCATAACCACCCGTTTGACGGGTGGTTATGATTTTCAAGCTATTGAAAAAAGTGTTCTAAACGCAACACATTGTTAAAAAACGCACACACGTATGCAAAAAACGAGAAATTTCTGCTAAAAAAGCAAAGAAAACTTCTTGCTTTTTTGAAGAAATCTATTGCAAATCCGTGTGGGATGTGCTATAATAAGGACGCAAAAAGAATAGGGAAGCATAGCTCAGTTGGTCAGAGCGTACGGTTCACATCCGTGAGGTCGAGGGTTCGAGCCCCCCTGTTTCCACCAAAGACGCGAGGACGGTCAACGACCGTCCTCGCGTCTTTGCTGAAATGTTACGGCTTGGACCCTCGCGAATTTTCGCTTGCGAAAATTACGCTATAACCTGCGGTAGAGTGTTTTCAAATTACTATTGCATAAACCCGCAGGTTTGGGTTCAGAGCCCCCCGAAAAGAAGACATCGGTCAACGACCGTCCTCGCGTCTTTGCTGAAATGTTACGGTTTTGAACCTTTGTGAAAATTGCACTATAACACGCGGACTCGATTTTCAATCTCCTCACATAACGCATTCAATTGCTGTTGGACTGTTTGATTGTTTTCCGTACGGACGAGCCATTGCTTGGCTTCTTTTACACTACTTGCGTATTTTTTCTCAAAGCACCAGATGATTTTAGCAACAGTTGGCAAATTTTTATCGCTATCGTGTAAAATAGTTGAGTTCTTAATTTGATTTTTTATATTTTGGTCGGCCAAAATTTCCTTGCAGCACTCTAACTCTTCTTCTACCTCTTTTTTGATTTCCGGTTTAATATTTTCGTATGCAGCTTTTGCTTTTTTATATGCATTTTCACACAACCGAACCATTGACGTTTTTGGCGGGTTTGATTTTGATATAATAGATCTCATTATTATATAAATTACCAAAATTACTGCGATGGCTATGATGCATATAAATAAAAATTGAAGTGATGGAAGAAACCACATCTCGCTAAGACCGAGATTCCAATCCCAGCTGAAGAGTGATGTCAATAGATCAAGAGGGAGTGATATTAGGAAGAATACGGGTATTATCAATCCGGTAATTTTGTTTCCAAAGCCATTTCCTGCGATAATATAACCAACAGAAACACTCAAATAGGCAATTAGAGCTGTTGCTAGCCAAAAGGATTTTAACCATACATTTATTTTGTAAAAAGAACCGGACGTTCTTTTTTTCAAAAAGCTATGAACCCATCCCAAAATAGCTCCGGCAGGCATATATGCCATTAGTGCAAACGCCATAGCATCGATTATTGTTGAATTAGGGTATTCCGATAAGTGATTATTTACGAAGATGGCGAAGGCGAAAACAAGCGCCAAAATAATAAAAAGCGATCCAAAGATCATAATCAATTTCTCAGCGCGGAGACCTTTTTTATTGAAAGCATACCTTCTTTCTCTAAACAATCTTTCCTCTGCCTCTTCGAGATCTTTTCCTTCTGGGGAATATTTGAGTCTTTCCTGATAGATTTCCGAGACGTTTTGGCAGTAATTTGTTGCCCACGTATATTGTTGCAACGCGGTTTTTAATTTGTACAATTCCTGTAATTCACTCATTTTTTCATCCTCCTAAAAATGAAAATAAATAAAAAGTGCGCCGACCGAAGTCAGCGCACAAAAACGCAAATTCCGGTCGTCGCCAAACAAACCGGGTACAGATTGGGTATATCACTTTAAAGTATACTCTCTCCTGTTTGGAATTTGCATTTTATCAAATTCGAACAAGAAAAAGTATACCTCAAAAAAGGTATACCTATCCCTAAAAGAAAAATACACCCAAGGTCTGTAATATTCGGTTTGTTTGGCATCTTCATTGTAGCACAGTTATGCGTAAAAGTCAAGTGTTTTTCAAAAAAAGGGGATTTTGGTGTTAGAAAAACACAAAAAAGAGAACCGCCGCGGCGGTTCTCTTTTTGTGTGTATGTATCTTACTTAAGCTTCAGCTTCGGTTGTTTGGGGGATCTCCTCGGAATAGTCGTTACCCTCGGTGGCATCGATATCAATGTCTGCTTCGTCTTGAGGGGCAAACTGGATTTCGTCAAGTCTTGCGCGCACGTATTTGCTGTGGTTGGCGCGAGCGATCCATTGCTTTGCTCCCACAACACCGTATGCATACTTGCGCTCAAGGCACCAAATAATTTGGCAAACGGTATTGTAATTCTTGTCAGAATCGTGAACAACGGTGTTCTTTTTGATCATCGTGTTGAGCTTGTTCAAAATGCTTTTATAGTGATCAATTTCTTCTTGCAATTCTGCCTCAATTCTAACCTTTGCGGCCTCAAATGCCTCGGTTGCCAGAGCAAGTTCTTCTTCACAGGTGTAAATTTCAGCTTGGGTCCTCTTGCCGCCGTTTTTAATGGCAGATTTTGCAATCAGATGTACGATGAGTGTCAGAAGAAGAGTTCCGCCAACAATTACGAGCACAGTAGGCAGAGTAGAAAGAGCGAGAAGAAGGGCTATTGCGATTGTAACGATCAAAGAGATAATTCCTGCAACGACGGTTGCTTTGCGAATTCTCTTTTTTCTGTTTGCGGCATCCGCTTTCTTTGCGTTTTCCAAATTTTCTTCTGCGAGCTTGAGGGCAGCGGCCTCGTCGCAGTTTTCAATTCTCGAGTCGAGCTGACCGGGAAGGGTAGCAAGAATTTTCTCGCAACGGAAGCGTGCGAGCAGGGAAGCCTTCAGTTGGCGCAGTTTCTTTAATTCACAGATAAAAAACATATCAGTTTCCTCCTATTGTTGTTATTTTTATTATAACACACCCAAAAGCATAAGTCAATACTTTTTTTGGATATTTCCAATTCAGTAAGACAAAATCTTGTGTTCCTGCAAAAAGTTAACATAATAGTCTTGATTTTATCCCTTTTATGATATATAATTAACTATGAATGTAAAGTGGTGTAGTGTCGCCTGCTGAAGGGAGAATAGCGTGAAAGTTTTGTAAGCAAAAAGAAAAGGCTCACTCCTTTTACGCGCAAAACTCCCTAAAAATGGGAGCCCCCCATTTTTGTCGCAAGTGACACGGGAATTTCACCATTATTTTGTGTTGCCTCACGGCGGCAGAATGGAGATGAAAATGAACAGAGTCAGCAAACACAACTACTATTTGGATATTGCACAAACGGTTGCGGAGCGTTCAACCTGCCTGCGTAAAATGTACGGTGCGATTATTGTCAAAAACGATTCCATCATTTCCACGGGCTACAACGGCGCTCCTCGCGGACGCAAAAACTGCTCTGATGTTGGTAGCTGTATGAGAGATAAATTGAATATTCCGCGTGGCGAGAGATACGAGCTTTGCCGTTCGGTACACGCCGAGGCAAATGCCATTATTGCCGCATCTCGCGATCAAATGCTCGGTGCTACCTTGTATATGGTGAGTGTCAATGCCAAAACCCATGAGCTTGAACCGGGCACATCCTCTTGCATGATGTGCAAGCGTCAGGTCATCAATGCGGGCATTTCTACCGTTGTTATTCGCGATGATAAAGAAAACTTCCGTGTTATCGACGTAAACGATTGGATCGAAAATGACGATTCGCTCAGCGGTACATTCGGGTATTGAGAGAGGTTTTTATGAAGAGGATATTTCGTATAACATTTTTGTGCATCGTTCTTTCTTGCGCTTGGCTTTTGGTATCTTGCAAAACACCAACGCTGAAGTATGAGGACGGCGGTTTCCGCAATCCGCAAACCGACATTTCCTATTATTCTACCTCGCCCAACTATTTTGCCAGACCCGCCGACGGTGACCCCTATGCAAAAATCAAGGTTGATGGGGGCGGAGCAGATATTTTGCTCTACGAGATTGATGGAGTTGATCCCGAACGGTATCTTGTTTCTAACGATTATAGAGTTTATGCTGCCGCGGGAGCGGCTCTTCCCGAGCTTTACGACCTGCCTTGCGTTCGCGTTGGTATTTATGATACGCAGGTTTCCTCCAACGACGGCAACATTACCGACGAAGAGGGAATTCTTGCCCTGAAAGAGTTGCAAAAAACAGGAACCTTTGTCAATCAAAACGTAATTGGTTTCTATATACAAGAAAACAGTGAGAATTGGTATGACCTGCACTTTATGGGCGATGGTGCCTACAAAGGGGTTTATTATCAGCTTAAGTACGGCGTTTTCAATACAGACGTAATCGTTATTGATTTTTTACAAAGAGATGCCAACGGAGATATTGTTGACCTTTATCCCGGTATTCCTTACGAGGTTGTCAGGGAAGAGTATAACGGCCAAATGTATGATGCTATCAGATACAACTTTGGCAGAGAGATTTTGTGCGATACTACTACAGGTAATTGCTACAGAATTGAGAACAGCTTGCTCCCCTATCTTGCTCCGATTGGTGAATAAAAATGACTGTTGAAAAACTAACCGTCGAGCATCTCTCTGCCGTAGCAGATTTGGAGATGCAGTGCTTTGCGGATCCTTGGAGCGAGAAGGCATTAGAGCTTCTCTTGACCGATGGAGCATACGGTGCTATCTGCTTGCAGGATGGGTGTATAGTGGCTTATGGCGGTATTTTGTGGGCTCCCGATGAAGGGCAGATCACGAACATAGCAACGCATCCCGACCATCGCAGATGCGGTATGGGTGCGGCTGTTTTAGAGCACTTGATTGCCGTGGCACGCTCTCGCGGCTGCGAGCAGCTCTCGCTTGAGGCGCGTGTTTCCAATACCCCCGCTATTGCGCTCTACGAGCGGTACGGCTTTTTGAAAATGGGACTTCGCCGTGGGTTCTACAAGCATCCCACCGAAGATGCCTATGTAATGTGCTTGCAACTTGAAGGCACAAAAATTTGATTTGAGGATGAATTTTATGTATATCTTGGGAATCGAAAGCTCCTGCGATGAAACTTCGGCATCTGTGGTAGAGATGGGGGATGGCGTGCGCGCTATTCGCTCCAATATCGTGGCATCGCAAATCGAGGTGCATCGCATTTACGGTGGTGTTGTGCCGGAGATCGCAAGCCGTGCACATATCGAGGCCATTTCGAGCATTACCTATCAGGCGCTCGAAGAAGCAGGCGTTAGCCTCTCGCAAATTGATGCCATTGCGGTCACGGCTTTTCCGGGGCTGATAGGGGCACTT
>SVQS01000085.1 GCA_015065205.1 Oscillospiraceae bacterium | reverse complement strand
CTCACCCGCGGTGGTCATGTGCTTGACCGAAGAAAGATCATATTTGGAAATATCTTGTTTGATCATCATGCGAAGCATCGTAGGAGGCGCGCAGAAGGTCGTGATGTTATATTTTGCGAACATCGGCAGGATCTCGGAAGCATCAAAGCGATCAAAGTCGTAAACGAAGGTTGCCGCCTCACACAGCCATTGGCCATAGAGCTTGCCCCACATTGCCTTTGCCCAACCCGTATCTGAGATGGTAAAGTGCAAGCCGTTGGGGTCGGCATTGTGCCAATATTTTGCGGTGTGAAAGTGTCCGAGTGCGTATTTGTAATTGTGCGCCGCAATTTTGGGATAACCCGTGGTTCCCGATGTAAAGAACATCAGCATCAAGTCGTCACCGCCGGGAGCATCTTCGCCGCGATTATAGTGAGAGCTGTAAAGCGGATATTCCTCATCAAAGCTTCTCCAGCCTTCTCTCTCGCCATTGACAATCAGGAAATTCTTTAGTTCGGGACAAGTTTTGGCGGCGAGTTCAATTTGACTTGCCGTATTTCCGTCAGCCGTACAAAGAACGGTATTGATACCTGCGGCCTTGAAGCGGTATTCAAAGTCATGCTCCTGCAGCTGATTGGGTGCGGGAATGGCAATGGCACCGAGCTTGTTGAGGCCCAGCATAGCAAACCAAAATTGATAGTGACGCTTGAGAACCAGCATTACGCGGTCGCCTTTTTTTATGCCCAGCGACTTAAAATAGTTGGCACACTGTGCCGATGCTTTTTTGATATCTTTAAATGTAAATCTGCGTTCGGTCTTATCCCCTGCAACATGAAGCATTGCAAGCTTTTGCGGCTCCTTATCGGCAAGAGCATCAACAAGGTCGAAAGCAAAGTTGAAGTTTTCGGTGTTTTTAAACTGAATGGATGTAGGAGTACCATTTTCGTTCTCGATAACGTTGATAAACTTTTGATAAATGCGCTCCTTGGTATCCTTAATTGGAGTGGCAGTTCCCGGAATGAGTTTTGCGGGAGTCAGCTCGGGAATGGGTTCACCTGTAGGATTGAGAACGATTGCATAAAATTCGCAATCCTGACCGCCGACGGCGATCATTCCGTGCGGCGCGCTACTGTCATAATAGATAGTATCGCCTGCATTCAAAACCTCTCTGTGAGAGCCGACTTGAACCATCAGGCTACCCGAAATAACGATATCGATCTCCTGACCTGCGTGTGTAGTCAGTTCAATATCCTTCTTTTGTGCGTCTTCGTTATACTCGCTGCGAACGTATAGAGGTTCGGCAATACGGTTTTGGAATGCATACGCAAGGTTGTAGTAGGTCATTCCGTGTGCCTGCTCGATACGTTGCCCCAGACCACCGCGTGTAACCGTGTAAGATTTCAGTTTAGGGCTGACACCGTCGATGATATCGGTAACATTAACGCCAAACGCCAAAGCACAACGGTAGATAAATGCAAAGTTGAGGTCACTTTGACCGTTTTCACACGCCAAATATTCTTCGGTTGTTACATCAGTTTTGGCAGCCATCTCCTCGGGTGTATAGCGCGTAATCTCACGCAACTCGCGAATACGCTCTGCCATTTCTCGGATCTTGAAATCCAATCCGCTCATTTGTTTCATTCTTTTTCTCTCCGTTTCTTACCTTGGAACAAGAAATGCACTCGTCCCAAAGTGAAAATAACCTTGAGACGAGTGCAATAAATAACACCCGCGGTACCACTCAAATTGCGACATTGTCGCCACTCTTGGAGCCTGACAGCCCCTATGCATTCACGTAGCAATCACGGAAGGGGTCTAATGGAGCTCTCACTCGTTCTTCCCTTCGGCTCGGAAGCTACAAATACCGACCTGTGTCTATGGCTCGCACCATCCGCCATTTCTCTGTAAAGACCGCTATGTCGGCACCCTCTTCGTCAGTGCCTTTCTAAATTATTAAGATTGTATCACACTTTTGGTTATTTGTCAATAGCTTTTATGATTTTTCCAATATTGTTATAATGAAATTTTATCAAAGCTTGTTGCGTTGAATCTTGCCGCTGATGGTTTTGGGAAGCTCATCACGGAAAACAACAATACGGGGATACTTGTAAGGTGCGGTGTGCGCCTTAACATAGTTTTGAATTTCTTTTTTGAGCTCTTCGGTAGGTTCTGTTCCCTTTGTAAGAACGATCGATGCCTTAACGACCTGTCCTCTGACCTCATCGGGAGCGGCAGAAACGCCACACTCGAGAACGTAAGGCAGTTCCATAATAACACTTTCGATCTCAAAGGGACCAATGCGGTAGCCGGAAGACTTGATAACATCATCTACGCGACCAACATACCAATAGAAGCCATCTTCATCGCGCCAAGCGGTGTCACCGGTATGGTACATACCGTCGTGCCAAACCTCTGCGGTCTTTTCTTCATTGCGATAGTAACCTGCAAAGAGTCCGCAAGGTACTTTTTTGTCGGTGCGAACAACGATCTCGCCTACCTCACCGTCGGCAACGGGATTGCCATCGGGGTCGACGATGTCAACATCGTAAAGCGGAACGGGCTTACCCATAGAGCCAAGCTTATGCGTGCCGCCCATCAAGTTAGCGATAGTAAGTGTCAATTCGGTTTGGCCGAAGCCTTCCATAATTTGCAAGCCGGTGGCTTTTTCAAACTGGCGGTAAACCTCGGGGTTGAGTGCCTCACCCGCAGTTGTCATATGCTTGATGGAAGAAAGATCATATTTCGAGATATCTTGCTTGATCATCATGCGCAACATCGTGGGAGGTGCACAGAAGGTGGTGATATTGTATTTTGCAAACATCGGCAGAATAACCGATGCATCGAAGCGATCGAAATCATAAGTGAATACAGCTCCCTCGCACAACCATTGACCGTAAAGTTTTCCCCAAAGAGCCTTGCCCCATCCCGTTTCGGAAATGGTAAAGTGCAAGCTACCGTCGCTCACACCGTGCCAATGCTTAGCGGTAATAAAATGACCGAGTGCGTATTTGTAACTGTGTGCGGCAATTTTGGGATATCCCGTAGTGCCGGATGTGAAGAACATCAGCATCAAATCATCGCCGCAGGGCGTTTCTTCGGTGCGATAAAAATGTGCACTAAAGAGATCAAATTCCTCGTCAAAATTCTTCCAGCCCTCACGTTCACCACCAACCAAAACCTTGGTTTTGAGCATCGGGCATTTTTCTTGAGCAAGATCGACTTGATGTGCAACATCTCCATCGGCGGTACAAATGATAGCACTCACATCTGCCGCTTCAAAGCGATACTCAAAGTCGTGTGCTTGCAACTGATTGGTAGCAGGGATAACGATAGCGCCAAGCTTGTGCAAGCCAAGAATAGCAAACCAGAACTGATAATGACGCTTGAGAACCAGCATTACGCGGTCGCCGCGCTTGATTCCAAGAGATTTGAAATAGTTGGCGCACTGTGCCGATTTGCGCTTCATATCATTAAAGGTAAAGCGGCGTTCGGTCATATCCTTGGAGATATGCAGCATAGCGAGTTTTTCGGGCTCTTTTTGCGCAATGGCATCCACAACATCAAATGCAAAGTTGAATTTATCTTCGTTGTGGAAATCGATAGACTGCAACAATCCGTTTTCGTCCTCAGCAGTCGAGATAAACTTATCACAAACAAGCTCGCGCTTGGGGGCACGTACAGGGATAAGTGTGTCTCTAAGAACATCCTCTTTTTCGTCTTCGCCGGAAAGGACAACTGCTACAAACAAGCATTCCTCGCCACCGATTGCAATCATACCGTGAGGAGTGGAGCTGTTATAGTAGATGCTATCGCCCTCTTCGAGATACTCAACGTTATCACCGATTTGCACCTTCAGCTTGCCCTTCATAACCATATCGAACTCCTGACCGGAGTGCTTGGTGAGGTGAATAGGACGGTTTTGCAGGTCGGGGTTATATTCATAGCGAACCCAATAAGGCTCCGCCAGCTTCTTGCGGAACATAGGGGCTAAGTTGGAAATTTCAATGCCATCCTCCTTTGCAGTTTGCTGTCCCTGACCGCGGCGTGTGACTGTGTAGGATGAAAGGTGCGCACTGCGACCTTCCAACAAATCCGTCATACCAATTCCAAACGCAAGAGCACATTTATGGATAAAAGTGAACGGAAAATCCAGCGTACCGCTTTCATATTGAAGGTATTCTTCAACAGTAACCTCGGTCTTCTCTGCCATCGTTTCAACGCTGAAATCAAATATTTCACGCATCTCGCGAATTCGCAGAGCAACCTCCTGCAAAGTGTTGGATGATAAGTTAGACATTTTGGTTTCCTCCTTGCTAAAAAATAAAACACCCGTCTCAAGCTTTGAGACGGGTGTGAAAATACACTCGCGGTACCACTCAAATTGCGACATTGTCGCCACTCTCGGAATCAAACAATTCCTATGCCTTGACGCGGCAATCACGGGAAATTCTACTTGAGCGCAGTCTTTCGAACATCCGGCTCAGAAGTGATGGGTCTTGAGTAATTTTGTCATCGGTTCACACCTTATCCGACTCTCTGTGGACTCTCTTACTCGACCTTCTTCGTCACAGCCTTTACTAAATTACACGTAGTATACCACACAAAAAAGTGTTTGTCAATAGTTTTTGAAAATTTTTTTAAAAAAATTAATCGCAGTTTTCCCAGTTATGGTAAACGTCCATAACATCATCGTCCTCTTCAAGCTTTTCGATAAGAAGATTCATAAACTTGATGTCATCTTCACTCTCAAGAGTAACGGAAGTAGAAGCCTGCTTTGTTTTGTCGGCAGAGAGAATTTCATAGCCGGCTGCTCTGAGGTCTTCTTGAATGTTGTAAACGTCATCGGGCTCTGTAGTGATGATGAAAACGTCACCCTCTGCTTTGAAGTCTGCGGCACCGGCTTCAAGTGCTTGCTCCATCAGCTTATCTTCGTCAACGTCGCCGTCCTCGTTGTTGATAACGATTTCACCAACGTCGGTAAAGAGGTACCCCACGCAACCGGTTTGACCCATATTGCCGTGGTATTTGGAGAAGTAAGAACGCACATTACCTGCGGTACGGTTGCGATTGTCGGTAGTAGCAGTTACCAGAACAGCTACACCTGCGGGACCGTAGCCCTCATAGGAAACCTCTTCGTAGTTTTCACCGCCGCCGCCAAGTGCCTTTTTAATGCAACGATCGATGTTGTCGTTGGGAACATTGTTGGCTTTTGCCTTTTGAATAAGGTCACGCAGTTTGGAGTTGTTGGTGGGGTCTCCACCTCCCTCTTTAACTGCGATAGTGATTTCTTTACCGATCTTGGTAAAGATCTTACCCTTTGCGGCATCGGTCTTTTCTTTTTTGTGCTTGATATTCGCCCATTTGCTATGTCCGGACATAATGATTCATCCTTTCGCTATATAGATATAATTTATTGAAAACAAAATTAATTAAACCTTTTCTGTCTTGGAAAGACAAATTAGGTCAAACGCATTTCCAAGAACGATTTTAGTCGCCTCGGTAAGTTTTACGCGAGAAGCGCGTACGGCGGGATCATCGGCACCCAAAATGGTACAGTTATGATAGAAACGGTTGAACGCTGATGCCACATCGAGAATAAAGCGCGTAATGTAGCTGGGCTCATAATCGGCAATCGCCGAGCAAACTCTTTCACCAAAACGGCAAAGTGTTTTGACGAGTGCGGCTTCTTCCTCAGTGGTGATCTGTATGGGAGCATCTGCAACCTCACCTGCGCGGCTGAGTACCGAACAGGCGCGTGCATAGGTGTACTGAACGTAAGGACCGGTATTGCCCTCGAAGCTGAGTGCTTCTTCAAGGCTGAAGTTAATATCCTTAATACGGTTGTTGGTAAGATAATAGAAGACAATCGCGCCAACGCCGATGGCTTCGGCAACGGCTTCTTTATTCTCAAGGTTGGGGTTCTTTTCTTCCATAATCCCCTTCACCTTATCGACAGCGGCTTCAAAGAGGTCTTTGAGAAGGACAACGTTACCCGTTCTGGTAGCTAGCTTTGCGCCGTTGATGGATACAGTACCGTAAGGAACGTGTACAAGCTTGTCATGCCAATCATAGCCCATCAATTCAACAACCTTATACCATTGCTTAAAGTGCAGAATTTGCTGTGTGCTTGTTACGTAGATACATTTATCAAAATCATATAATTGTTTTCTATCGTAAGCAGCGGCGATATCACGGGTAGGATACAAAGAAGAACCATCGCGCTTCAAAATCAGGCAAGGTGGCATTCCGTATTCGCTCAAATCAACCAAAGATGCTCCGTCATCTATTTTGAGGAGTCCCATCTCTCTGAGCTTTGCAACTTGCGCGGGCATATCCTCTGTGTAACTGCTCTCACCCTTATAGCTATCAAAGGTGATGCCAAGTTGTTGGTAGATCTTATCGTTTGCCTTGATGGAAAGTTTTACGAGCCAACGCCAAAGAGCAAGATTCTCTTCGTCACCCATTTCCATCTTGTGAAATTCAGCTCTTGCTTCGTCTGCAAGCGAGGGATCGGCAACAATACCCATTTCTTCATTACCGGAAATCGCATTGTTAATGCGCACGTACAAATCCACCAGCGCATCTACACCGCCGTTTTCAACTTCCTCTTTGTTGCCCCATTTTTTGTAGGCGACGATCAACTTGCCAAACTGCGTCCCCCAGTCGCCGATATAATTAATACCAACGCAACGGTATCCGGCAAATTCGTGGAGTTTTTTAATGGAGTGACCAATTACGGTAGTTCCAAGATGTCCAATATGGAAGGGCTTTGCAAGGTTGGGCGAAGAATAATCCAAAACAACGGTCTTTCCCTTTCCAAAGTCCTGCGCGCCGTAATTTTCTTTTTTATCGAGAATTTCCGGAAGCACATTTTGGGCGAGATAGGCGTTATTGATTCTAATATTCAAGTATCCGTTTACAGCTTCAACGGTATCAATAGCGGCATCATTTAAAAGTTCTGTCAGAGTAGCAGCAATCTGCACAGGAGAGCGGCGCAGGGCTTTGCTCAAACGGAAGCAAGGAAATGCAAGGTCACCCATATTGCTATCGGGCGGATACTCGAGCATGGCGGCAACGTCTTGTGCATTCAATTGGGCTTCTGCGTTGATTGAAAGAACAGCAGATGCGATTTTTTCGGCAATGCGTAACTTAATGGTTTGCATAGAAAATCCTTTCGATTTTAGTCAACTGTAATATTATACGACAAATCTGTCAAAGTTTCAAGGGGTATTTTACATTATTTTGTGGTAAGATCAGCGGTTTTTGCACCTAAAAACTCTAAAAGTGCCGCACACGGAAGCAAAAGCTGTGCACCGCGTGTACCCGAGCTGACCGTGATGCGCTCAAATTGTAAGGCACTTTCGTGAATGTATGTGGAAAACGCCTTTTTCATTCCAATGGGCGAAACGCCACCGCGAATGTAGCCTGTGAGCGCCAAGAGATCCTTAACGTGGATCATTTCAATTTTCTTGTTTCCTGTAATGCTGGCGGCGCGACGAAGATCAATCTCCTCGCACACGGGAATACAAAAGACCAACGGTCCTGTCTTGTCCCCCTTCGCCACGAGTGTTTTAAACATTCTTTCGGGCGGAAAGTTTAGCTGATCTGCAATGTGCATACCCGAAAGATCATTTTCATCCACCTCGTATTCGAGCACTTCATAAGGAATTTTTGCGGCATCCAAGCGCCGCATAGCGTTTGTTTTTTGCATATTATCTGTATTCCTCTATCATTTCGCGAGCGGCATTGCGTTGGGCTTC
>SVQS01000084.1 GCA_015065205.1 Oscillospiraceae bacterium | reverse complement strand
AATTCACCGTTGAAGCCAACCACTTTACACTGGATGCAATCAAGGCCATTGGCGATGCCGACGGCGATTCCATTATGATTCGATGAAAGGAGGAGTACCAAAATGAAAAAACAAGTTAAAAATCAAATTTTCAAATCCGTACTGCTTCTGTTGTCGGTCGTTTTGTTGGTTGCAAGCACAGTGATTGTTGCTGTTGCTAATGCTATTTCACTTTCCACAATGCATACGCTCATAATAAACTTTGATGAGTATGTAAGCAAGTGTACCGTCACATACGAAATAGATCAATCCGGCAATACCAAAACCAAAGACGTGACAAGTGGTGAAACCCTTAGCTTTTTTGACGGAGCTCATGTTTCCGTCGAGTTTGAGGTGAAAGACGGGAAGCGCACTACCTTCTCCTATGCGGATATAGAAAACCGCGCAAGCGAATCTAGAAACATCATTGAATGGCATAGTTTTGTTGCAAACAATACGGTTGACGTTACCTGCACAGATATTACCTACACCATTCATGCGCTCAATTCCAATGGCGTTTCTACCGGTTCAACCTATGACTATTTAGAGGTTACAGGCAGTCAAAACACGGTTGATGACCTGACTTCCGGCAAGGTTCTGTATCAAATTAACTCTGATAAGGTGGTAGAACTCCCTCGAGTAAAAAAGACAAACTGGATCTTTAAGGGATGGTACATTGTGACCAATGCTACCGATGCCGCTCAAAACGGTGGCATCTTCATTGAACCCGTTTCGGAAGATGGTCCGTGTTATATGCCTAAAACACTTCCCATGACCGACTATATGCACGCCCAAAACGATGTGATATACGTCTATCCCTACTTCGTGCCTGAATACTACGATATTTATCGCGAAGACTGGATCTATAAAGAGTCGGGCAACCATCTCCAAACCCAACTGTTTTCCTACAAAATGGAAAATGTAGCCGTTGGTTCCTGGTATTCGGCACTTGGGAATGAACTTGGGGATGCTTGGAAGGGTTGGCAAGACGACCTTGATGCAGGTGGATACAAATCGTATGCAGGATATCTTCTGATGACCGACTGCATCTGTGTAGGCGAGTGCGATGAAAATTGCATCTATGCCGCCAAAAAAGTTTACAACACAGATAGTGATCCAACACGTAATACGGTCTATCGCTATTACACCCCCATTTGGTATTCGCTGATTTTTGATTTGAACGGCGATGACGGAGAATCCATAACGTTCAATAACACAACCACACAGTATTTGTACGGCAACAGAGCCGAAATCGCGATTCCCGAGCGTGTCGGATATGTATTCTCGGGTTGGAAAGTAAAGATTTACAGAGACGGACAGTGGACAAGTGAAAATGTACCTCATCTTCTTGCTGCTGAAGAAGGCGAAGATGCAGGTAAGTACTTGTTAGGAACCAAATACGCCAAGTATGAGGAAGCTACCGGAAAGTGGAACGACCTCAATGCCGTTTACGCATCCGAAGCAAATGAAAACGGCGATTACGAGATCAAATTGATTGCACAATGGACACCTATCGATATCTCCATCGAATATGAGTTTGGCGCAGGTGTTGATGTTGCAAACAAGGGCGATTTCCAAGAAGGCGGAAAGTTCACCACATTCAAGTATGATGCAGGTATTATCATCGATAATCCCGTCCGTACGGGCTGGATGTTCACCGGTTGGGAAATGGCTTATGCCGACGGCAGTGCGCTTCCTACCGATATAGGCCTTTCCAAATTGAATGACAATCAATATCAAATTACGGGTTCTATCCACGCAAAGAATATTGTCCTCACTGCAAAGTGGGCGCCCGAAACCTACACTGTAGTGCTTGATGCCAACGGTGACGGTGTGCCGGAATTTACGATTTCTAATGTCGAATACGGCAGCACCTCTTGGGTTTCCAAGATTCCCGCAGATCTTGCAGCACCCACCAAAGAGGGCTATACCTTCAGCGGTTATTGGGGCAACGGCAATCAATATATTTATGCCGTTGAGGACAAGCTGGTTGCCGAAAATATTGCTTGGAATATCGACGGTGGAGCAAACGGTGCTACCATCACGCTCAATGCCGAATGGACGATCAACCGTTACACCGTTACACTCGACTCCATCGACGGACTCCCCGCAGGATCAGATTTTACTATTAAGGTGATTGTGGGAACCGATGAACCGGAAGAATATACCGCTTTCCCTGTTTCCTTTGAATTGGATTACAATACCACGTTCCGCGTAGAGATTAAGTTGTCCGATAATCTCCGTATTGCAAAGTGGAACGGCGAAAAGACTGATTACTACACTAACGAGTGGTTTGTTTCCGGCAACATCACGCTTGGAGCAGAGAATATAACTTTGACGGCTGAGGCTCGTCCCGCAAAGCCCAACATTGGATCCGGATATGATGTTGACATCACCATCAAATCCGAAACTGAAATTCAAGTTGATTTCAAAGATGCCGATATAGCAAAGCTTTACGATGTTGCTATTTCCAACAAAGAAAGCGAAGAGGGCCTTGAATGGCATAAGGTTGCAGATGGAGAGACGCAATACGTCTTTACAGGTTTGGACCAAGGCACAAAATATTTTATATTTGTTCGTTTCAGCAAAACTGAAACTACCTTAGAAGGTATTCCTCACTATAAAGACAAGACCACTCATTTTATCAATTATGTCAAGGATGTCGAAAATCTTTTGAAGGATATGATAACCGATGACGATGGCGATTGCGTCAAGGTTTTGATCGACAAAGCGATTGATGAAATATACGATTTAATTCCCGAAGACGGCGATCTGCCGGATGGCTTCAAAACTTCGGTAGACGATATTGTTGCCGCGGTTCAGGCAAAACTCGAATTTGCAAGATTGCAGGATAGTAAAATTGCAGCTCTGCAGACGTATCGTGCCGAATGTGGTGCTTCCGGCTCGTTCAACAAAGCGAACTTGGACGAGATCGGTTCTCTGTGTGCACAAGCAGTAGCAGATATTTCTGCTGCCGGTACCCAAGAACAGGTTGAAGAAATCTTCAATACCGCTATGGCTGCTATCAAGGCTATTCCTGTAACCTATCTGCGTGACACCAACAATTCTATTACGCTTGAAAGTCTTGTTGGATTGAATCATGGTGCAGGCATTCAACTTGGTTCCATTGAAGACATCAAGGTTCTGCGCCGTGCCGTTGCCGATGCAATCGCACAAGGCAAAATTACCGCAGATAGCTTTATCACCATTGAGGAAGCTACCAAGCTTCTCCGCGCGCTTGATACCATTAGCGCGTATAGCTTTAGTCTTGTGAATGTTCAACTGGGCGAGGGTGACGTCTTTACAATTACCCTTACCATTCCCGAGGCGCTCATTAGCCGTACGGGTCTGCAAGTGGCATATTTCAACCGATCGACCGGAATGGTAGAACTGTTGGAGACCACTCGCGAGGGCAACGCCTTGATATTCAAGGCAAAGTATATTGCCGATTTCGTTATCTTGGCTGATCCCACCGTTGATCTTACGGCTGTTATCATCGCGCTTGGTGCCATCTTGTTGTGCCAACTCATTGCTATCGTACTTGTTCTTATTGCTCGCAACAAGGCTAAAAAATCGGTTATGCACGCAAGTGTGGCTTTGCCGATGTTCCTGACCATTCACTTCTTGCCTGTTGCCAATGCCGAGCTTATTGCGCTTGGCTTGGGGGTTGCTGTACTGTTGGCGCAAATCGTGCTGATGTGGCTGCTTCTTTCTTCGGGTATGATCCGCGTGTTCAAAACCAAGAGACGTGCACACACAGAGCAAGAAATAACTGCTGTTGTGCGCGAGGAGGACCTTCAAGAGGAACCCTACGCCGCACCGGACGAAGAGCCCGTAGCGGACAACGACGAAGCTGTTGACGAGGTTGTTGAGGAAGTCATTGACGAGGTTATCGACGAAGTTTTCGACGAGCTTGCCGAAGAGTTCATCGAAGAAGCTACCGAAGAAGTCATTGAGGAAATTACCGAAGAGCCCGTAGAGGAAGCACTCGACGAAGAAGCCTTTGATGAAGAGCTTGCACAGGAGCTTGCTTTGGAGCAAGAAGAGTATGCAGAAGAAGAGTACGTGAACGAAGAATATGCAGAAGATGAGTATGCAGAGGAAGCGTACACAGAGGAAGAGCATACTGACGAAGAATATATCGAGGAAGAGTATATCGACGAAGAGTATGCAGATTCTACCGAAGAGGTAGTCGATGAGGCACTTCCCGAAGAAGTCGAAGAGGTTTACGAAGATGAGGAATTGACCGAGCAAGAAACCTCTGACGATTCCTATTCAACAGATGAGGAGGAGAACGTATATGCTTATGATGAAGAAGAAGCCGAGCGAGTATCGGATGCGCAAGAAGCAAATCAAGAGATTGAAGAGACAGCGTATGATACAGACCCCTTTGCAGGAGTCTTTGGAGAGTCAGATAGGCAAGACGGCGACTCCTCAAATGAAGGAGGAGATTCGTGGGATGCGGACGCGTACGGAGAATCGTACGAATATGGAGATGAAGCGGATGCCCCGTATGCCGAGACCGAAGATGATGACCGAGAAGAGACAAAAGGTCAGGGAACGGTTGATCCGTATGCATATATCATAGAAGGCGACGCAGAAGAAATCTCCAACGACGAAGAGATGTATCAATACGATGAATAACAGTTTTGGCGGCTCGCAAATTTTGCGGGCCGCCATCGATATTCGCCTGTGGCGATCGATATGGTGCTTGCAGGGCAAGCACTCGATATGGCCCTTGCTATGCAAGTGCTCGATATGTGCTTCGCACGAGATAGGGAATGCGAATATCATATCGAGTTCGACCAAAGGGAGAATATATCGAGCCGAGCAGAGCGCAACCGCGTTTTGCGAGGTATATCGACAAAACAAAAAAATCATCCCCCAACGGAAAACTCCGTTGGGGGATTTCTTTCAATTACTCAATCAAACTCAAAAGATTATTCTTCAGGTGTTCTTGGTCGGTAGTGCAATTTGTCAAATTTTCGAGCGTTTCGCGCAGCTCGGAGAGATCAGCATCCTCAGAGAAGATTTTGCCTTCCATTCTGTAAGCATCTCCGAGTGGAACGCCTTTTAGGTAAGAGAAGAGATTAAAATCTTCGGGAACAGAAGCACCCAAGCAAGCACGTGTCAGGGCGAGCATCGTTTCCTTGTTGTCCGTTAGTGGTGTCTCGACGTTCCAACATCTGTCGCCGAAGGTGGGGAAGGTGAAATAGAGCGCGTGACGGTAGTGCGGATAGTTGTTGCCCTCCCATGCGCAGGTCTCACCGCCAAGAATACGGAACGCGACCGCAGGGGCATCTGCAGGATTTTTGCGCAGGTTCCAATCTTTCAACTTGTTCCACTTCATATAAAGGTCCACGTAGGTGTTGGGATAATCGGCATTGACGACTTCAAAGCCGGCTTCCACAAAGGCTTGCATCGAGCAACCCTCAACGGGGCCGCGATGAGGCATTGCCACGCGCCAGAATTCAATCAAGATGTCGCGCGGAATGTCGGGAGCGGTGTTTGAAATATCAATTTGGTCGTTCCACATTATCATCTTTTTGCCAAGGTCATTGATCATGTTATAAACGCGGTTGACGAAATAGTAGAAGCGAGGCAGAAGTGTATCGTATCCCATCGGCAAGAAGCGCGCGTTGCACACCTTGCATTGACAGGTGCAGGATGTGATGCGTGGTTCGCGGTCAATGTCGTCCATATAGATTTCATCCGTGCCCATGTGAATGTACTCATAGGGGAAGATTTCGGTCAGCTCGGATAGAATGTTTTTGATGTACGTGTAGCTTTCTTCGTTGCCGATGCAGATATTCCAACCGCTGAGTGGCTTGCCACCGTTTTCCTCGTCCTCGGAGTGACACTTGAGGTGGTCAAATTTTTTGGTCAGGTTAAAGCTGTGTGCGGGCAAATCAATTTCGGGAATGACGTCAATGCCAAACATTGCGGCATAGGAGACGATTTCGCGCAGATTGTCCTTGGTGTAGGTCGTGCCGGGGGAGAGGGGAAGATTGGGGTAAATATCCGAAAAATAAGAGAAGCCCTGATGGTCGCACAGATGCAGATGGAGCTTGTTGTATTTGGATTTTGCCATGCCGAGAATGATGGCGCGAACCTCGTCCATTGGAATGACGTGGCGCGCGGGGTCGAGCATTACAGAACGCCAAGAAGCGTCGGGATGGTCGGTAATGACAATCTCGGGAATGACAAATCTGCCGTTCTCAAAGCGGATGGCTTGTGCAAGGGTTGCAGCGGCACCCACAAGACCACGGTAGTCGGTTGCCATCACTTCAATTTTGTTCTCGGCGCAAGTGATCGAATAAAACTCAGACTTTTGAATGAAGGCGGGCATCACGCAAAGTGTCATGGTTGCTTCCTCGCGAGTGGATAGTACAAACTCACCGTAAGGCATCATTTCGTGAAGCACCGCCAAAAGATTGCGGCTCGGTCTGTCGCCGCACCACACCTTGAGGGGGAAGGAAAGAGTCATTCGTTTATTTGAAAGTAAGTGTTCGCTTTTTACTCTCGGTAAGAACATAAGGGCCTCCTGTCTGTGTTTGTTGTGTTTATTATAGCACAGTTTTTGGCGATGTGCAATACGAATTACGAAAAAAAACAAACGCCCCCTCTCCGTCACGCTCGCGCGTGCCACCTCCCCCGAAGGGGAGGCTTCTTTTGCGCTTGACTTAATGACATTAACGAAGAAAAATCGGGGGAAGTTATGAAAGGCTCTCCTTGGGGAGAGCTGTCGACGAAAGGCGACTGAGAGGGGTTAAGATCCATTCCTCTTCGTTTCTCTCGGCGAGACTCCCATCATCTGCTTATAATGCCGGAAGAAGGAGGAGTAGTCACTAAACTCATATTTTGCACAAACGTCGGCGGCAGACATACCGCCTGCAAGATCCGCCTGCGCGGCAAAGAGCTTTTTTTGTGTGATGTATTTTTTGAGACCAATGTGCATCGACTGCGAAAAAACGTTTTGCACGTAGGATTTTGAAAGCATCATCTCACGAGCCAAAAAGTCGGCATCAAGGGGCTTTTCGAGGTTTTCGGCAATCAGCTTCAGCATTGTTTCCACAAGTGGATTGCGTGCCGATTCCACAGGCGTTGAGCTATCCATGCGGTAACTGCAAAAGATGAGCAATTCGCGCAAAAGCGAGCGGCAAACGAGTGAGAAATCCTCAGGCGTATAGGTCTCTTGGTAGAAATCGAGTAGCTGGAAAAAACGGCAGAACTCGCCGTCGTCGCCAATATTCAAAATTGTCGGCTTTGCGAACAGCTTTTGGCGGTGCTCTGCGGGAATGATATCGGGCGAAAAGTCGAGAACGTAATTCTCATAAGGTTGGGGAGAGCGGGGGATGAAGCAGTGATAAGTCGCCTGCGGTATGATGAGCAGGTCGTATGGCTTGGGATGGTGCAAAATACCGTCAATGTTAAAATTCGCGTCTCCGCGCACAAACAAAAGCAGCTCACAGCAGGCGTGCGTGTGCTGCGCGTACTGTGCCGCACTTGGCTTTTCGACATATTTATGCGATATTTCAAAAATGGGAGCTCCCGCCTTTACTTCAAACATAGCTCGTCCTCCATTTCTTTCTTTTTTAATATACTATCACAAAAAAGTAAGAATTGCAATATAAAAAATAAAAAAACCCCTTTCTTTTTTTATTTTATTATGATATACTAAACTTGTATCGGTGTGTACACCGAAAAGTTTGTAGATCTTACACATACATACAAGGAGGAATTGTATTATGAAGAAAATGAAAGTTGCCATTAT